>CAKOSN010000001.1 GCA_934102255.1 uncultured Bacilli bacterium
TCTCATATAAAATTAAGTTTGTCCTAAGCTACTCAAATTGACTTTTTTACTTAGTTTTCAAAGATCATTTAACTTTTTTGTTTTGCGCTTTCTTTCCTTCGCGCATTAGTAATATACCAAATCTAATATTTAAAGTCAACAGCTTTTTTTATTTTTTTTACTTTTTTTTCATATTCTAATGTTTTTAAAGAAAAAATCGGTCTTTTATGGTCTATTTAATGGTAAATATTAACATTTTTGCATTAGATTTACCACTACTATAGTATTTCTTTTTGACGTGTTTTTCTGTTTTATTGTTATTTATTATAAACTAAATCGTTTATATTTAAGTTTATATCCGTAATCTTTCTTTAAAAGTTATAATCATCATATCTATATATAGTGATTGTAATAAATCATATATGTAATATTTTTAGAAAATTCAAATCATTCAAATATATTTTTTAATCAGTCAAAATATTTTTCTACTTATTTTAAAAGAAACTAATTAAAGTATATTTTATTTTCTCATTAAATTCTCATAGTTACTTGATTGTTAATTTAAATTATCATAAATATATAAATGTATTTTAACTTGTTTTATAATTTTAACAAACTTTTGCTTTCTAATTAGTTCTTGATTCGACTTACTTAAAAATATTTTTTTTAAATTTCGATTGTATTTTGGTAACACTTTGATGATGCTAATTTGGATATCTATATAGTAAATTATGAAAATTTCTTTTCTTGTAACCTTTCCTATCGTCTTTCGTTATAATCGTCTTTCCTTATATATAATTATGATTATCAAATTATCAATACTACTTCCTATTATTAACTTTCAAGAATTTTTTTATTATTTATTTTCTTGATTTATATTTATTTTTTTAACTTAGTTAATTTTTCTTAATATTTAATAGTTAAAAAAATATTTCTTAATTTCATCCACTCATTCATAATGATATTACATTTTTATTTACTTGTTATAAGCCAAAGCATTTTTTCTATATTTATATGTCTTCTCTCTTTAATCAAATATTTAAATATTAATCATAATATAATGATATTAAAATAATTTAGCTAACAAATTTATCTCAAAAATAAAAACACGCTTTTTTTAAAGTAATATTTTTATTTTACACTTTCAACAACATAAAACAGTTTAAATAAAATAAAAATTAGCACTTTTAAATATCTAAATGTGCTTGTTTTAATAAGAATATTATAATGATATGTATTTAAGCACAAAAAATGGAGCCTTTCGGCTCCTCAGGGGGTTTTTGGTTGATTACATAAGTCACTTTAAAATCGTAAAATATGCAATCTGTTTTTTCAGCATGACTTTATCATGCTATATACATCATATTATTTTTAATAATAATTGTCAAGTACACAAATAGAAAATATTTTTATATTTACATATTGTTTACACTAGGTTTACTAATTGCTTTGTAAATCATTAATTATACCTAAGTATAAAGAATTATTATCAAAGTTATCTAAATACTCTTTTGAATCTTTAAAAGCCTGTAACCATATCTTACTATCTCTTTTAATATTAGCCATTTTAAAATGCATATCGCCACTTTGTCTTTCACCGAAGATATCGCCTTCCCCACGCATTTCAAAATCTTTCTCACTTATATAGAAGCCGTCATTACTACTTTCTAATACTCTTAGACGAGGTTCATCTACTTTGCTTATTAAAAAGCAATAACTTTGCAAATTACTACGGCCTACACGACCACGTAACTGGTGTAAAGTGGCTAAGCCAAAAAGATTAGCATTATATATCATCATAACGGTAGCATTACTAACATCTACGCCTACTTCAATAACTGTTGTCGAAACAAGAATTTTAAGTTTATCTTCTTGAAAAGCCTGCATTATTTCATTTTTATCTTTTTTACTCTTCTTGCCATGTAAAATGCCTACTGGATATTTACCTTTAAAAGCTAAATTGAATTTTTCTTCTAACTTTTTAACATCATCTAAAGTATCATTACTTGCTTCTATTAAAGGAGCTACTACATAAATTTGGTGGCCTTCTTTTAAATTGGCATAACATACTTTTAGAGCTTCTATTAAATCTTTATCTTCTATATACTTTGTTATAACTGGTTTACGACCATTAGGTTTAGTTTTAATAATTGATAAGTCCATATCACCATATAAGCCTAGAGCATAAGTTCTAGGAATTGGTGTAGCACTCATATAAATAACATCTACGCCGAGACCCTTATTTTCAATTATATTTCGTTGGTTTACTCCAAAACGATGTTGTTCATCGGTTATAACGAGTCCTAAATTTTTAAACTCGACCTTATCATTTAAAATAGCATGGGTTCCAATTAAACAATCAATATTACCTAAAGCTAGGTCATAAAGAACTTGTTTTTTCATTTTTAAACTGCTACTGCCTACAATTAAGCCAAAACGAACGTTAGTAGCCATTTTCTTTAAAGACTCATAATGTTGTCTAGCAAGAACTTCAGTTGGAGCCATTAAAGCACTCTGGTAACCAGCATAAGTATTAATAACTATTCCACACAACGCTACAACCGTTTTACCACTACCAACATCACCCATAACTAATCTATTCATTTTTAATTTGCTAGTCATATCATTATAGATAGCGCTTGTTGCTTCTAATTGGTCTTTGGTTAAACTAAAAGGTAGACTCTTAATAAATTCATCTAATTTTTCTTTTGGTACTTCTTTTTTTATACCTTGCTTTTGATTTCTTAAGTTTTTTAAATAATTAATTTTAAAAGCAAAGATAAAGAATTCTTCATAAATAGTTCTTAATCTAGCTTTTTTTAAAGTTTGAATATCTTTAGGATAATGAATTGTAATTAAAGCTTCTTCTTTTTTTAAGAATTTGTATCTTTCTTTATAAATATCAGGGATATAGTCATCAACATCAAACCTTGTCTCAACCGAGCTTTTCATTATATTTCTTAGCATTTTATTATTAATACCATTTACTAAGTGATAAATTGGTACTATTTCATTTTTATTTAGAACTTCTAAGCTAATATCGCTAGCGGTAAAGTTATTATGGAAAGTATCATAATGACCATTTATACTTATATAACTTCCTGGAATAATTCTGGATTTTAAATATCCTCTATTAAAAATAGAAACGTTAATGAAGGTGCCATTATATAAGCACTTCATACTAAGTCTATTAAGACGTCCGCCTAGGTAAGATACAACGGGACTACTTACAACTTGGACATTAATAGTACCTTTATCTTTGCTACAGGTTATTAAGTCACTTATTTTTACTATTTCATAACGGTATGGATAGTACTCTAGGAGTTCACTAAAAGTCGATATATTTAGTTTTTTTAACAATAGTAAACTTTTTTCACCCATTCCTTTAATTTCTTCTAAATTCATTGCCATCACTAGCAAAATTATAGCAAAAAAGCATTGACAAAACCACCTTTTTTTATTAGTATATTAGATACCAATTTGCGTTACTGCAAGTTGGTGCTAGTATCACACTAGCCAACCCCTTTTTATTCTTTTTGAGACAGTTATAATTACTGTCTCCTTTTTTTTGCAATAAAATTTTAAGCATGAATTAGCCTTCAACGGTCATTCTAGTGCCTATTAAAACATCGGTGAAATCTGGTATCTTACTGTTTTTAACGTATAAATTATTAAATTATAATGGTATTAATATTGTTATATTTAACATTTATAATTTATATGTAATTAATTTTTGAATTTTGGAAATAATTAAAAATGAACAGTAAGGGAGTGTTTTAGATGAAATTAATGGATATTGTTGGTTTAAATGTTAAATGGTATCGTTACCAAGAAGGTTTAACTCAAGAAAAATTTGCAGAGATGGCTAATTTTAAAATGGCTTATGTAAGTATTGTTGAAAATGGTGAGGCTAACTTGACTTTAAATAATATAGAAATTATTGCTAAAGCTTTAAAGGTAGAACCAGAATTACTTTTTAATAAAGAAACAGCTAATAAGGCTAAAAATTTACCAAAAAGAGTTTATATGTATCAAAAATAAGTGTAATCGAAATGACTACACTTATTTTATTTTATTTTGCCTCAATTTTTTAGGCAATGCTTATTTTAATTTAGCTATTCTTTCATTACAATCATCACTTAAGCAAACGTAGGAACCAGATACTACCGAATCAACATACTCTTTAACTAACAATATGGTTTCATCGTTAATACCACCGTCGACTTCAATGCGACCTTTATATACTTTTCTTAAAGTTTTTAGTTTATCAACAGTATTTAAGATAAAACTTTGGCCTCCTTTACCTGGAATAACGCTCATAACTAGAACCATATCAACATACTTAAGTAAAGGCTTAATTGCTTCGATATCAGTTTCAGGATTAATAGCAAGACCAGTACGCATGTTATTATCAGTAATTTTAATAATTGCCTCCATTGGATTCTTTAGGGTCTCATAATGAATAATAAAATGCTTAGGATTAAACTTTTTACAGTACTCAATATATTTTAAAGGATTAGTAACCATTAAATGAATTTCGATTGGTTTAGTAAATTTATCGAGGTGCATTGCTTCTAAACTTAAAGATGTATTATCGGTGAATGTTCCGTCCATAAAATCAACATGAATTAAATCACAGTTAGAGGCATTTAAAACTTCTATCTGTTTATCCATTGGATATTTACTTTTTAAAAATGATACACTTACTTCCATTGTTCTTTCTCCAAAAAATTTATATAATTTTCATATCTACTAGGTAAGATAGACTTACCAACTTCTTCTTTAACACCACAGTCAATTTCTTTATAATGTTTACAGTCTTTAAAACGACATTCATAATTTTGAAATTCAATAAAACCATTTTTTAAGTTTTCTTTGGTAGTAAAGTTTAAGTCTAAAGCACTAAAACCTGGGGTATCTATTAAATAAAAATCACTAACTTTATAAATTTCAACATGGCGAGTGGTATGTACGCCTCTACCTAAGGCTTTCGATATTTTTTGGGTTTTTATATCGTAGTTGCCGAGTTTATTAACAAGGCTTGATTTACCAGCACCACTTTGGCCTAAAAGGCCTACTTCTTTACCTTTTAATATTTCTTTTATTTTAGTAATTTCACTATTAATAACAACGTTAATGCCAATACTTTGGTAATATTCTTTTAACTTGTTAATTTCTTGTTGTTCCTTATCATTTAACAAATCATATTTAGTAAAACAAATCATGCTAGGAATGTTGTGAAGAGCAAGAAAAGCCAGTTGTTTATCTAAGAGATTAAGAGATAAATCTGGCTCTTTGGTACTTGTAACGCATATTACAAGGTCGATATTACTAATATTTGGTCTGGTTAGATAATTTTTTCGTGGTAAAATCTCAACAATATATTTTTTTTCAACATCTATTATTACTTCATCGCCTACCATAGGACTTATTTCGTCTTTACGAAACTTACCACGGGCTCTAGCTTCAATAATAGTATCATTTACTAAAACACTATATAAATTACTAATTATACGAATTATTTTACCTTTATTCACAGACTTCCTCATTTGGGTTGCATTCGACAACGTCTTCTTTAACATAAATAGTTATTGTTAGACTAGCGCCACTTGTTACCTGAGTGCCATTTGGTCTTGATTGAGCAATGATATCGCCACTCTTATAGTTGCCTGAGGCTTCACTTACTTCTTTAAATTTGCAATTAATACTATATTGAGTACAGAATTGTTCAATTTGTTCTTTTGTATAATCACCACTAGTAAAGTCTGGATATTTAGTAGTTACATTAGGAATATAAAGTATTACGGTATCGCCTTTAGAAACTTTTTCACCAGCTTTTACGGATTGGTCTAGAATAGTTGAGGCATCAACATTAGAATCACTTACATCACGTTTTTCTGGGATAACTAAAATACCATAGGCAGTTAGAGTTCCGTAAACGGTATAATAGTTCTTACCAGTGAAGTCTTCCATAGTAAATCCTTCATTACCAGTTGAAATGTATAAAGTTATTTCACTACCTTTAGTCTTTTTAACCCCAGCAACAGGATTAGTTTTAACAACTTTACCTTCTGGAACGTCATCACTTGCTTGTTCTTTTTGTTGGTCAGCTATTTTAAAGCCTTCATTTTGTAAAGTATTTATAGCATCACTAATATCTAAGCCGGATACGTCTGGTACTTTTATTTCTTTTTGATTAGTAATTATAGGAAGTAAAACAATTATAGAAGTAATTACAATAACAATACCTGTAAATACTGCAAATAATGTTATTAATACTTTATTATCTCTTTTCGTATTTTCCACCTCTTCTGTTTTTATTTCTTTTACGATACCATCAGTTTTACTTTGGCTTTTAGCAGAACTTTTTGGTTTTCTATCTTCATCAAACTCTGGATATGGTAAGACTATTTTAGGTTCGTTAGCACGAGAATCATCTAGACAAGTTCTTAAATCTTCGTTCATACTTCTAGCATCAGCATATCTATTTTTAGGATTTTTAGCTGTTGCTTTAATAATAATATTTTCAACACTCTGAGGTATTTCAGGAAATTTTTCACGGACACTAGGTATTTTTTCTTTTAAATGTTTAAGGGCTATTTCAACGGCATTATCGCCTTTATAAGGTAATTCGCCAGTTAACAATTCGTACATTAAAATGCCCATAGAATAGATATCACTTTGTAGGGTTGAACCTTTACCATTAGCTTGTTCTGGTGGTAAATAGTGAACACTTCCCATTACCGAGTTAGTCTGAGTTAACTGAGTGCTATTCATAGCCATAGCAATACCAAAGTCTGTTATTTTAACAAGACCACTATCAAGAATCATGATGTTTTGGGGTTTAATATCACGATGAATAATGTAGGCATCATGAGCAACAGAAAGCCCATCGGTTATTTGGAGCATGATATCGATTACTTCGCTTAGGGTTAGACGACCACGTTTTTTTAGTAGTTGTTTTAGCTGACAACCTTCGATATACTCCATGACAATATAATATTGGCCATTATCTTCTCCAACATCATAAACTTCTACAATATTAGGATGACTAAGACTGGATGCTGATAAGGCTTCTCTTTGAAAACGACGGACAAATTTTTCATCAGTAGCTAAGTCGCCACGCAACACTTTAACCGCAACATTACGGTCCAAGATAGTATCATAAGCCAGATAGACATTAGCCATTCCGCCTTCGCCAATAGATTTAATTATTTGATAACGATCGTTTATTTTTTGTCCTTTCATTATCATTATTATTCACCACTTTCTTTTACTAAATACGCAACTGATATATTATCGGTTCCACCCCTGGCATTACATTTTCTAATTAATTTTACAACTTTATCTTCGACACTAAGTTCTGGGTCATTTAAGACTTTTTCGATAGCTTCGTTACTTAACATATTTGTTAGGCCATCGCTGGAAAGAAGAATGGCATCAAAAGACATATCTACTTCATAAATATCGGGTACGACGTCTTCTTCACCGCCTAAAGCTTTCATTAAAACATTTTTCTTTGGATGATATTTAGCTTCTTCTTCGGTTAAGTCCCCAGCTTGCACTAGTAATTGGACTAGAGTATGGTCTTTAGTAACCTTAAGTAAATGACCATTTTTCATAGCAAAACCACTAGAATCACCAACGTTTGCATACAATAGGAAATCGTGAGTTAATAAGGCAACTACAACAGTTGTACCCATTCCTTTACTTTCCGGATTATTACTAGCATATTCAACAATATGATGATTAATTTCACTAATATTATCTTTTAACCAATTTGTAGCATCATACTTAGTACCTACAGTTACTAAATCATTAAATCTTTTACCTAAGTGTGTTACTACCATAGAACTGGCTACTTCACCAGCACGATGACCACCCATACCGTCAGCAACAATTAGTAAATATTCGCCGGCATCATTTTTTAAAATGGTAACTGAATCTTCGTTATGACTACGAACTTTACCGGCATCAGTTAAATAAAATGTTTTCATTCTTTTCTTCCTCCTTACTTCTAAGTTGTCCACAAGCTGCATCAATATTACTACCAAATCTTCTTCTAACTGTTACATTAATTTTATTTTTAACTAAAGTATCATAGAACTCATCAATTTTTTTCTTGTTACTTTGGCTGAATTCTAAATGGTTAGTTTCATTATAAGGTATCATATTAACATACACATTTAACCCCTTTAATAGTTTGGAAAGTTCTAGGGCACATTCCTTACTATCGTTTACACCTTCTAGCATAACATATTCAATAGTTACTCGTCTATTAGTTTCTTTAATATAATCTTTAATTGCTTTAATTAATTCGGATATATTGTAAGCTTTATTAATAGGCATTATTTGATTTCTAATTTCATCATTTGGAGCATGTAAGCTTAAAGCAAGGTTAACTTGTAAATCTTCTTTACTAAATTCATAAATTTTAGGAACAAGGCCACATGTTGATACAGTAATATGTCTAGCGCCAATACTGATACCTTTGGCATCATTTATTATTCTTATAAAATCCATAAGGTTAACATAGTTATCAAAAGGTTCACCAATTCCCATTACAACGACACTAGAAATTCTTCTACCAATATCTTTTTCAATAAGAAGAATTTGCTCAACCATTTCATAAGCTTCTAAGTTTCTTACTTTTTTCCTTCTGCCCGATTCACAAAATTTGCATCCCATGTTGCATCCGACTTCACTAGATACGCATACACTTAAACCATAGTCATGTTCCATTAAAACAGCTTCGATATAATTATGGTCTTTAAGTAAAAATAAATATTTATGAGCATCAGTATCATGTTGTACTTGAGCCACTTTAATCATTTCCATACTAAAATCAGTTTTTAATTTATCTTGGATTTCTTTTTTAATATTAGTCATCCTATCGATACTATCTACTCTTTTTAAATATAACCATTCATATACTTGTAAGGCTTTAAACTTTTTTTCACCAATACTAAGAAAATATTCTTCTAAATCACTTCTTTTTAAGCCATATATATTTTTCATAATAATTCACTTCATTTCTTCAATGTTATTATACCTTAAAATAATATCCTTCTCAAGAAAAAAGGTTTCACTTAAGAAGCATAATTACCTTTAAGTGAAACGCTGATTATTTAATTAGTACTTGCTGTATTTTCCTCTATTTCAGTAGTATTACTAGCCTCTTTGTCATTACTAGTATTAGTAGAATTATCATTGTTTATAGATTCTTCTTCATTAGTATCATCTGTAGTTACATTATCTATAGTATTTTGGTTATTACTTTCTGTACTTGCTGATGATGTACCACCATTACATTCTCCGTCTTCACAAACTTCACCATAAGTATAAATCTTTAGAGAAAGAGTTTTTCCGATTTCTGATTCTGGAGTATCTTCATCGATCCAAATCTTAATATTATGAGTATCATATTTAGAAGGGGCTAAAGTTAGACCTTGTTTTAAAATAGTGCGACCAGAACTATCTTTAGTTGTCATACTTCCCATGGTAAAGGGAGTTCCACTATCTAAGGAAACTTTAATATAATTATAGTTTAATTTATTGGTACTAGTATCTTGGGGATTATCATATAAGGCAATGTAATAAGTTATTGGTAAAGTACCACTGTTAGTAACAGAAAATGAATATCCCTTAGTAAGCAGGCCTTCGTTATCATCAACTGGGGTATTATTATCAGAAATAACAGTACTACCGTCATAGGCAGAAAGTTGCATGATTAGGCTACCAGATTGAACTGTTTGCTCTTCTGATTGGTCGACTTTCATAAATAAAGCATAACTAACTCCTAAAATACCTACAACCATTACGCATACTGATAAAGCAATTATTCGTGTTTGTTTTTTTATAACTGCAGTATAATTCATAATAAATCACAATCCCTTAACTCTATTTTTTCTTATAACTCAATTATAACTTATATTTAAAAAAATTACTACAATATTTTTTTATTTTATTCGTCTCTTAAATTATTTAAGTTTTTAAATTTGAATGTTTAACTTAGTTTATTATAGTTTTGTTTATTTTTCATAAAAGGCACGCTATATAAATAATGAAAATATTCTATAAACCTATTATGTTTTATAGATATATAGATTATACTAATTTAATTATTTATGCAAGGATAATTGGTAAAATTTAGATAAAAATAGCTTGCAAATAAAATTATAAATGCTATACTAAATATTGAAATCCAAAGAGATTTAGGAAGGAAATAAAATTTTATGGAATTAAAAGGAAGTCAAACAGAAAAAAACTTACTTGCAGCATTTGCAGGGGAATCACAAGCAAGAAATAAATATACTTTCTATGCTTCTAAAGCTAGAAAAGATGGTTATGAACAATATGCAGAGATTTTTGAGGAAACTGCTAATAATGAAAAAGAACATGCTAAAATGTGGTTCAAAGAATTACATGATGGCAAAATTCCTACTACATTAGAAAATTTAGAAGACGCCGCTAACGGTGAAAACTATGAATGGACTGATATGTATCAAGAATTTGCGAAGACAGCTCGTGAAGAAGGTTTTGAAGAACTTGCTAAAAAATTTGAAGCAGTTGGAGAAATCGAACGTCATCATGAAGAAAGATATCGTAAGCTTATTTCTAATATTGAAGGTGGCGTAGTATTCTCAAGTGATGATGATAGAATTTGGCAATGTCGTAACTGTGGTCATATTGTTATTGGTAAATATGCTCCTGAAGTATGTCCAGTATGTAATCATCCACAAAGTTTCTTCGAAATTAAGAAAGAAAATTACTAGAATTTTAAGATTAACAGGGTTACACTTGTTTTTTTATTGATAATTTATATCTTTTAAACATAAAATTACTTGGAGGATATATATATGAATAAAAGGTATAATTTTTATAATATTTTCTTTATTTTTATCTTAGGAACGTTATTTCATTTTATTTATGAATGGACTGCTAATAATTTTTTAGTTGGTTTAATAAGTCCGACTAATGAGTCTATTTTTTCACATACTAAGTTAGTTATCTTGCCTACTTTTCTCTTTTATATCTTATTTTATAAAAGAAATAAGGTTATCTTAAAGAAAAATAAATTTTTTAGTAGCATGATTGTAGAGATAGTTGGTAGTATTGTAAGTATGGTTTTAATTTATTATACAGCTAGATTTGGTTTTAATATTGAAAGTATGATATTTGATATATTTTTATTTTTCTTAAGTATTGTAATCGGGTTAATTTTAAGTAATCATTATTATAAATTTGGGAAGAATGGATTTAATTATAAGTTATGGAGTATTGTTATTTTAGGATTAATGGTTATTTTGACTATCTATCCTTTAAATTTTCCTTTCTTTAATTAAAGCATAATAAAAACTAGGTTGCCCTAGTCTTCTTTTTTCTCTAATTTATTTATGCAAGCATTAGTAACTTCGATTGCTTTTACTCTTAAAGATTCAACGGCATCTTCAAGTACTGGAGTACCTTTTTCTTTAACATAATCTACTAAGTCAGCCATTGAACGTTCAATTTCTTTAGCTTTCTTTTTAGCAATTTTAGCAACTTTTTCCATGCTTAAATCGTCTAATTCTTTTTTGATTTTTTTGATATTTTTATCAACATACTTCTTTACATCATCAGCATCAATGTCTTTTACTTTAGCCATAAAATCATCGAAAGCTTTCTTTAAGTCATCTCTAGTTTCCTTACCAGACTTAGGTGCTAGTAATACTCCTAAAGCAGCGCCAGCAGCCATGCCACCAACTAATGTAGCAACAGTTTTCTTTTTCATTATTTATCCTCTTTTCTATTTAATATAATTTAATTATACTATATTTTCCTTCTTAGTATATGAAATTTCTGTGAATTTATACAATTAAGTGTAAATAGTCTAAAATTTTATAAATAAAAGATTTGATATTGAAAGGCACTTATTTCTCTTGTACCATTTATTAAAGTTTTTTGGTAAGAATTATGAATGTGTCCATGAATATGATATGGAACTCTATTTTTATATAAATAATAAGTTATGCCAAATAAGCCTTGATGAGCTGGGTCATTAGCATTTAAACTGTTAAAACCAGTATCATGACTTACTAAGATGTCTACCTCTTCTTTATCTTTTAAAAATTCAATACTTTCTTTCTGAGAAAATGATGGAAATTTACTGGGTTTGTAGCGAAAGCTACCTTGAATTCCTAGAATTTTTATATTTTTTATAGTTACTATGTTACCATTTAAATTATTTAAGTTATATTCATCAATATAGTTACTATCATGGTTACCAAGTAAAGCATATATTTTATTTTTAGGAATGTATTTTAAAATAATAGGTAAATCTCGGTAGCCAAAGTCTCCTAGTAAGAGGCAAATATCATAATTACTATTAGATAAGATAAATCTTTTAAAGGCAGCTTCATCTAAAGTATTATGAGTATCACTAATAACCAAAATGTTAATATTACCATTTAAAGTTCTAGCGTTACCATATATTTTATAAAGAGTATTTTCTTGATTAGCATAGACTTTCATAAAACCGTATTTGTTTGTTTCTTCAATATTTATTAATTTTTGATAATACATATCAGGTGTTTGTAAAGTTTCTTTCTTTTTAAAAAAATTAAATAACATATATGCTCCTTTTATATTTTTTATGGTGTTTTAGTTAATTCTACAAGTAATGAGTTACCAATAAACTATATCACTAACGTTATAAATTGTATCAAAATATTTATTTTTTGTCTTCTATTTTGTATTTTAAAACAATTTAATACCTTTTTTAAAAAGTTATTCCTCTTCATGGAGTGGTTGGTGGGAAAATATTATTAATCATTAATTTACACATTAAAATAGAAATGCTATAATAATTATGGTGAAAGGAATAATGCTATGCGATACTTTTTAAATTTCTTTGGTCACTTACACACAGTTAATCAACATCGATTAAAAGTATTTATTCTTTGTTGTAGGGCTGGTATTCCTTTGCAAGGTTTGCTCCATGATTTGTCCAAATACAGTCCGACGGAATTTTTCGAAGGAGTTAAGTATTACGCTAAAGGCAAATACTCTCCTATCATTAATGCTAAAAAGGACTTAGGATATTCAAAAGCTTGGTTGCATCATAAAGGGCGAAATAAGCATCACCATGAATATTGGTTTGATTATGCTGCTCCCTTAAAAGCTCCAGTTATCCCTTATAAGTATGCGGTCGAAATGATATGTGACATGATAGCAGCTTCCAAAAATTATCAGGGCAAAAAATATACTGATATGTCCCCATATTATTATTGGAATAAAGTTCGTGATACAAGTATGGTTAATCGTAAAATTCAAGGTTTTATGACAGAAGTCTTTGAAACATTGGGCGCTAACGGTGAAAAGTATACTATTAACCCTAAATATTTAAGAAGTATTTATGATAAATATACGAAGAAAAAAGAAAAGGAAGATAAAAATGAAGAAAATAGCTCAAAAAATCGGAACTGACACTATATATTGTGGTAGTAATATCTTTGCTGGTAGTATAGCTGATTACCATTTTCTAATAAAATATGATAATCAATCTAGTGTTTACACTTTAAGTTTTAGTGTGGAAATAGACAGTATTACCAAACTAACAAATAGTATTAAAAAAGAAATTAAAGATGCGATTGTAAGTTATAATAATAAAAACCTTAATATCGTTGGTTCTGTTACTAATAAAAAATATTTGCCAGAGATTATTAATCCTCTCTTAGAAATTGTTGGTAAATATCTAAAAGAAAATAAAGCTTTAGAAGTATGTCGTCATTGTAAAGAAGTTAAAAAAGTATTCTTAGTTGATAATGACTCAGAAATTAGCTTTTATTGTAATGATTGTTACAAAATTATTAAGAAAGCTACTAACTATAAAAAGGAAAAGTATAATAAGTCGAAAGAAAATATTTTACTAGGTATTATTGGTGCAATAATTGGTACTATTCCAGGGATTCTTTTATGGGTTTTATTTGGATTTATTGGTATTGAACCGGGTATTGCAGGAATTGCGATTACAATGGGCTCAGCTGTATTTTATAAAAAGTTTGCTCATAATATTAAGTTACCAGGTGTTATCATTTCTACGGTCATTGGTTTATTCATGGTTTTAGTGGCTCACGAGATTAACTGTGCTATTTACATTTATAATTTATATAAGGCCGATTATGTTATTAGATTAATTGATGCTTACAAAGCTATTCCTTATTATTTGAATACTGTTAGTGAGTTCCATAAAATATTTAATAACGGACTTCTTACAGGATACTTGTTATCAATTATTGGCGTGTTTACTTCTTATAGTTTGCAAAGACAAAATGCCAACACTTATGAAATTAGAAAGATAGGTGAAAAGTAATGGTAAAAGAATTATTAACAAAGAAAGAAAGTTTTAAAAGCAAAAAAATGCCTAGAGTTTTTCTAGTAGGAGCTGGTATTTTCTTACTTGCAGGATGTTCACTTCCTTTACAAAGTAATAATTATCCAGCTTGGAAAACTAAAAATTTAATTATGAACGAAGATTCCAATAGTGGTTTTATGGGACTTTATGTTGGTGATACAGCACATGTTACTGATTTTGATATAACCGTTTCTAGCTATGAAGAAAAAGATGATAAGTTAAATATTACAGTTAAGATTAAAAATATTACAGATAGCAAGAAAAATATTAGTAATAAAGATTTTCCTTTAATGTGGAATTTAGATAAAGATAAATCTTCATACACCTATCCATTAGATGATAATAAAAAGTATACTGTTGATGCTAATGAAGAAATAGAAATTAATATTGATTATGAACTTAAGAGTAATATGAAAAAGCCACTTGCGGTTTATTATGGCGAAGTATATGAAGATAAAACTGACGGCAATTCTTATTACTTCTATATCAAATAATATTAATTATACTAATGTTTAAGCAAAAAAGATGAAATAGATTACAGATAAAAATGTAATCTTTTTTAGTTCTTAACTTGTTAATAAAGTGATTTATTTAATTTGATTTCAAAAATTTATCAACTTTTATGATTTTTATGATATATTTATGGAGAATGAAAGGAATTTTATATATGAAACTAAATCTTACTACTCTAATGAGTAAAATTAATGAAGAAGAAAATAACTTTAATACACTAATGTCTAATATTCGTTTGCATCTTTTTAGTACTTCGATTAAGGAGCTAGACGGTAGAGAAACTATTCTAGAAGATTACAAAGATGATTTAACTACCGAACTAAAAGCTTTAAAAGATTCTTACGAATTACTTACTAAACTTAAAAGAATCCAATTTGAAAAGAATAACTCTTATAAATTAGCAGACGGTCGCACTATCCAACAGGCTATCTCTGATAATAATTATCTTAGAAAGTTAAAGAATTTTTATACTTCGATTGTAAATAATAGGTCTACTAAAACCAGAGTTACAGAAGTTAACAATTCGTACTTTGAATGTCGTAATTTAAATTATGATGTTAAAAATATTCAAGATGAAATTGATAAGATTACCCAAAATATTGAAACTACAGATTTTGAAATATCAAAATTAAATTCGATAGAATTTGAAATTTAATTTTAGGGTCTTAAGTCTACTTAAGTCAAATTAAAATATTGGTTTTAAGCCCTAGCCTTGTTTTTCCTATAGTTTTTTAAAAAGTAAATGTGAATTAAAATTATAATTTATGATTTATAACTTTCGACGACTGATTATAATAATTTACAACTTACAATTTAGTTCCCGTTAAAAGGAAAAAAATAATTTGGTGGATATTTTGTTATATAAATAGGAAAAACATTGAAAGGAACCCTTTAAGCAATTTGTTTAAAGGGTTCTTATTTTTAATTAAGATAATTTACCAAACTTGGTAAATGGAAAAAGACGAAAATCGGCTATACCATTAATATCACTTTTTTTAACTGAGCCAAAATAACGACTGTCAAGGGAATCTTCACGGTTATCACCAATTAAAAAGTACTCGTCATCACCTAATATTACTTGGGGAAAATCAAAGGATGTGCCATAGCCATAATTTGATACTTCTTCGTTATTAACATAAATAGTACCACTAACACATTTTATTTTATCGCCAGGAACAGCCATAACACGTTTAATTAATTTATCGCCATTGTGATTAGCAACAACAATATCATAACGATTTATTTTATTTGTCCTTCTTAATATCAAAACGTCATTAGTATGGAGAGTTTCTTGCATGGAAGGTCCATTTACAATTACGGGAGTTGCAATATAAGTCCTAAATAAAAGGACAGCAACTAAGATTATAATATAAGGTAATATCTCTTTTAATTTTTCTTTCATATCTATCACTTAGAAAATTATATCATAAAGTCAAAAGAAAAACTCTACTTGATGTAGAAGTTTAACGTTTTTTTCGTAATTTTTTTTGTTTGCTTTTTTCTCGCATAATTTTTTGAGCGTTAGCAACATTCTGTTTTATTTCTTCCAATTCTTTTTCTTTGGTCTTTTTATGTTTAAATAAAATATCGGTTTTCATTACAATAAATAGCAAGATTAGCATTAAAATAATATAGATAGTCATAGCTATTTTTTGGTCGCCAAGGACGAAGAAAATCGAAACAGCACTAAACATAATGGTAATACCATAAATAATTAAAATAGAAGTTCGTGGTGAGAATTTAAGTTTTAATAACTGATGATGCAGATGATCATGGTCGGGAGTAAATATTCCTTTATGCGAAATAGCTCTTCTTAAAATAGCAAAAAGAGTATCAAAAATAGGAATAGCCATAATTAAAATAGGAATAACAATACTAGTTAAGGTCGTAGCTTTGAATCCTAAAAGGGCAATAACTCCAACGATAAATCCTAAAAAATCACTACCACAGTTGCCCATATAAGTTTTTGCAGGCGGAAAATTATAAACTAGAAAACCTGAGGTTGCTCCAAACATAATAAGGGCTAAAATAACATCTAGGCCTTCCATTTGCGTAAATACTAAGCCAATTATAGCAATAGTAGCAAAATAAATGGAACAAACGCCACCTGCTAAACCGTCTAAACCATCTATTAAATTTACCATGTTAATAAACGCAATTAGAAAAATAATGGTAATTAAATAATTTAAAGGGTAAGGAAATGTTAAATTTAAACCTAAAATGGAAACATTATTTAAAACTAAACCACCATAAACCGATACAGTAAAAGCTGCAATAAAATGTGTAAGTAATTGATATTTAGCCTTAACAGGATTAATAGAATCAACAAATCCTACTAAGACCAGTAAGAATGAGGCCATTAATATTGATAACATCATGGTACTTTCCCTAGCAAAAAGCATATAACCGACCATAAACGACAAGAAAATGGCAATGCCCCCTAAACGAGGCATTGGTTTTTTTTGAAATTTTCTAACACCGTCAGGATAGTCCATAGCTCTTACATGAATAGCTACTTTCATCGTAACCGGTACTAAAATAACACTGCAAATAAAGGTTATTAGAATAACTAAAAATACATTGTGGCCATTAACTACTAATTCCATAAATCCCCCTAGTCTTTTAAGATATTATAATTAGTATCTTCATCTAAATCTTCTTCTAAATCATCATCTTTTTGGTTAGAGTTATCTATTTTAGAATTATTTAATTTAGAATCATCTAACTTATTTATTTTAATATTACTAGTTTCCCCATTTACTTCTTTTTTATTTCTTTTTTTGTGTCTATTATTATAATATATTTTTTTAATTTTCTCAATTTCTTTATCTTTATGTTTAACTTTTTCTTCTAAAACAGTAGCTAATTTACGGACTTTACGATTTTTACTAGAAATTATCATAATTATTATTAAGCTTAATAAAATTACACCAGCAGCACCCCCTAAAACATATAGGAAGAACATATAGTCTTTATATAAAGAGTTATATAAATCATTATCAAATAAAATATAAGTATTATCTTTTTGATTATATAAATAAGTGTGAATAGTATTATCTTCTAAGTCGCGACCTTCAAATACATAGAAATCATTAGCTACTTTTTTATATTGATAAGCTTTTACTTTATTGTCATTAATAGATATTTCTTTTTCAATATAACCTTTTAAATTTAAAGAATTATTAGTAGGCATTATAATTAAATTATCACTTACTAGTTCATAGTATCTAGTATATTTATTATCTTCATATACAAAGAAGTTAGTAACACCTAAACTATTTTTTAGAGCTACTAAAGTTATATTAGTATTTTCATTAATAAAACAAGGTACTGTTTCTTCTTCGATACTACAAGTTGTTTCACTATATAGGGAAGGTATTTCTAAATTACGAGAAGTTTTTAAAATAGTATATTCTTCGTTATTAACATTTACTTTTATTGGATTTTCATCGGTAACAGAAACGTTTATGGTATAGGTTCTTAAATCACCATTTTGAGCCTTAACATCAATAGTAAATTTGTTTTCACCTTCTGTAACGTCAAATTCACCAGTACCGCTTATCGTGGAAGTTGCATCTTTTTTAGTAGCAGCAATATTTATTTTAGTAGTGTTAGGAGGAACAACAACTGAATATTCTAAAACCTCACTATCAAAAGCTGGTGATAATTCAAAACCGTCTACTTTTAAGCTACTCAAGGTATTAATTTTAGAATCAGGAGCTTTTTCTTTAACGGTTACTGTTTTAGTACCACTTAAATTTACGGTATTGCCGGCTTCATCAGTAATATTTCCTTCTAAACGAAAGCTGATAACGCCAGTACTACTAGCCTTACAAGTCGTTGAGAAGGTTTTACTAGTATTTTTAGCATCGCCTGTAGCATCAGCCCATTTATTAGAGCAGCCTTCAGTGTTTCCAGAACTAGTAATTTTTATTTGCCAACTAGCTGTACTACTTACTGTAACGGATGCGGTTACTTTATTACCGTTTGTAATACTACCACTAGATACTTTAAAATTATAAGAAGGAGCGGCATTAATAGTAGCAATACCTACTCCAAATAACGCTAAAGTATATAAAATATGATTTTTTTTCATTGCATTTATTTATTTAGAATTGTTGATAATTTATCTAAATAATCCTTTCTATTTATATTTTTATTGTGTGTAATTATATTTTTATTATATATTATTTTATAATTGATTAATATTAGCTTGACCTAATAAATATTGTCTTAATTTAAGAAGGTCAGCGGAATTTATTTGACCATCGCCAGTTAAGTCAGCGGCTTCTTTATAAGCACCGGTTAAGTCTTTAGTGGCAAGTAGGTATTGACGTAAACGAAGTAAGTCAGCGGAGTTAACTAAACCGTCGCCAGTTAAATCCCCATAAACTATAGCCGTATAAGTCTTGCCGTCATTAAATGTTACTTTCGTTCCCGTAGCAATTACAGTATCAGTACTATAAGTAACACTTAGTTCTTTAGCTTTTAGACTACTTATGGTAGCACCAATATTGAAACCTTTTAAATACTCGCCATATTCTTTAAGACCTAAATTATCAATTATAGTTTTACTACTTGGAACAATTACAGTATCATCACCACTTGGCTTATTATTATCATTACCGTTATTGTTGTTAGAATCATCAGGAGTAACTGGAGCGACATAATCACCACAAATTTTACAGTAGCCACCTGTGGCATACATTAGGCCGTCGTAAACGCCGGTGTTAGCACCGATATTAAAGAAGTTATAAATACCTTGATATTCATTACCATTATAAGTGAATTTTTCACCAGTACTAGCAATACTTCCCTTAGTACCTAACTCTTGACGAGCAAGAGAAGCTAAATATAAAGGCGACATATCATAAGTTTTACCAGCTTCAACAAAAATACTTTTATAACTTTGTTTATCAATGAGACTGTCTCCACTCATGAAAGTATTATTTAAGACACCTTGCACTAGTTCTTCAGTATACTTTTCATCATAATTTAAGGCTTCAAATTGGAAAATATACTTTTCAGTTAAGAAATTACGAGGGTCCATATAATAAGCAGTTGCAGCAGTAGTTGGAACATACCACCTACTACCTTCGACAATAGTTCTTGATTCGTCGTAGTAATCACTCATGTCAATAGCGCCGATCCATTTCTCACGGTCAACAGCATAAGTAAAGTCTTCACCAGTTTGCATTCCTTTAAATTGCCAATTAGGGTGAATAGTATGTAAATATCTTAAAATGCGTTTATAACTTTCAGGGAATCCCTCATTATTTAAAGTATTTTCAAATTCTTGGTCGGTTACGGTATCTTGAACGGGAATATTATCAACTAGATTCTTAATTTGTCTATTGGTACCTAATTTATCATAACCAACATAACGGTCATATCTATCAGCCATATTATTAAATATAGGAATATTAAAAACAAATTGCAAATCTAGGAAGCCTTGATTTTTATATGCGTTATAAGTAGTAACTGACTCACTAGAAGGAGCAGCGATATTAGTTTGATATTGGTGATTGTATAGGGAACTATCAGCTTTAGGGTTAACATTGAATTTTTTTAAGTAAGAAGTAAATTGGCCACGAGAAATATAACCGGAACCAATCCATTTAGCGCCGCCCATAATGGCTTTTTTAGGAGTATTCCAAGGCCTATCATACTTTTCTTCAATAGGCTTTTCACTTAAGTAAGCAGAGCAAATATAGCCTTTAGTATTATTATAAACTATTTGTTTCCAGCCAGAACGACAATTTGTATAGCCAACTATATCATCACTCACAACGGTTACTGTACTATTAGCATCAATACTAGTAATAATGTTTATATTACCGTCTGCTGTATTATCATTCGTATTTGGTTCACGTCGGAAATTAACATCTCCGGTAGTATAGGCTTTATAATTAGTTTTAGCATCAACTCTACTAAGTCCCCCTAAAAAGTAATTAGTAAGAATTCCTACTACTAAAATACCACTAACTACCTTCCTCATTTTATTCTTTTGCACTGTTATCACCTACTTTTATCTTCTTAATTATAGCAGAATATTTCCGTTTTTTAAATAGTTATAGTTTTTTGATGTGTAAAGAATAGACAAGGAAATATAAAGCCACATGAAAAAACACCTATTATTATATTTTTCATATAATAAATTAGGTGTTAAATATATGTGTAATAATCGACCAAGAATCCCCAATTTTTTTACTATTTTAGCTATAATTGGACTTTCTATCCTTATTTTTTATCAAACTTTAATAACCCTTATTTTACCATTAAGATTTAATATTTTTATTCTTTTAATCGAAGTGTCAATTCTCTTCTTTCTCCTTTTTAGAATAATATGGCCTTATTAATTTTTCGGTTCTTTTAATATAATCAACCATTAAAGCAACATTACAAGTTTTATTAAACTCTTCAGCATCTTCTTTTATTTCATCAGGAAGGGATAAAAGAATAAACAAAAGTTTTTCTTCATCTTTACTAAGTTTAAAGTTTTTAAAATATTCTTTTAGAATACCACTGAAATCACAGGTTAAGTATTCATTTTTATATAAATTAACGATATCTATTATAGGTGTATCAAAGGTATATTTATCCCAACTAAGTAAGTAACTATCCATACCTTTAACAAAATGGTCTAATGATAAGTTGTTATGAACAAGACAAACACGTTGACGGTTTTGCTCTTTAACTAAATTAAACCATTCATCTAATTCGTTCTCGATAAAAGCTAAGTCATTATTAATTAAGCTGTAGTTAAGAAGAAAATAATAGTTTGACGGGCTACTATATATTTCATTAAAAGCTTCATCATATTTTTTACTATAATAATCTTTTAGAAATAAAATATTACTTTTGATATTATCATAGACCTCAGTATATTTATCTTCGGTTACTTCTTTAAAATAAACTGTTTTGTTATGAAGTTTACTAACTACGAGAATCATATCTAGTAATTGCTGTTCTTTAGGAGTATCAAGACTACTTACATATTCATATGTAATGTATTTATCATTTTGTTCAACTATATTAGGAAAGTTAGTGAAGTTACGGGAATTTAAATATTTAAATAATTCTTTTATGTTTTTATCAGTTGGTTTTATAACATAGTCGCCAGCGGTACTAAAAAGATTGATAGTTTTACCTTTTATGGTATATTTTAAGGGTTTATACTTATCTATTAAAGCTTTTAATTCATTATTCATCTTGTAGTTCTGGAATAATTACTTTTTCACCCATGACCCATTCTAAGTTAGAGTTATATTCATCAATTAATTCTTTATTAACTTTATATTTATTTATAATTGTATTGATGTCTTCACCGTCGCTTAAAATATGAATATGGTATGTTACATAAGTATTTAGAGCATTGCTTACGTTATTTAAAACGACTTCTTTATTAGCATTGTCAGTTGTATTTTCAGTGGTGTTTTTTACTTTTACTTCAACATTGTTATCTGCGATTTCATTATCTTTAATACTGGTGTTATCTTTTATTTTATTACTAGTTATCTCATTATTTAATTCGATATCATCGAGAAGATTATTTAGTTCGATTGCAGCTTTGTCTTCTCTTTCTTTAGTATCGCTAGGCTCCTCATCTTCATTATCAAAAGTAATGGCTTCTTTTACTAATTCTTTATTTTCTTCTTTAGCAATTTTTTCTTTAACAACTTCATAATCAACTCCGAACTCGATATTTACTTTTAAAGTATCTTCATCGATTACTTCATAAGTAAAGTTATTAATATCATATTTAATTGAATCTCTAATAATATCATCGGTTAAGGAAACACTAAAAGGGATACGATATTTAAACGGCTCTTTATTAACACTTAGTTCGTGAATTTTATAATCACCAGAGATAATAAACTCGCCTTCGATATCTTCATCAAAGACATTGGCTTCATATTCTAAAGAAATAGAAGTAATATCAGCAATTTTGGTATTAAAGACAATTTCTTTCTCATAAGGTATATTCATTTTCATAAAATCAATTCCTCTCTAAAAAATAGTATGAAAAAGATTTTATTTATATTACTTAAATGATTTTTCAAAAAGAAAAAAAGTCTAAAACTTAATCTAGACTTTTCATAATAATTAATATAATTTAGCTCCGGCTGGAATACTGTTACTTACCATTAGTAAGTTTAGTTTTTCTTCGCCTTCTTCTTGATGAACAGCTGATAATAACATACCACATGAATCAATACCCATCATGGCTTTTGGAGGTAAGTTAGTAATTGCTACTAAAGTTTTACCAATTAAAGCTTCTGGTTCATAGTAAGCATGAATACCACTAAGGATAGTTCTATCAGTACCAGTGCCGTCATCTAAAGTAAATTGTAATAGTTTTTTACTTTTTGGTACAGCAATGCAATCTTTTACTTTTACAGCTCTAAAATCACATTTAGCAAAGTTATCAAAATCAACATAATCTTGGAATAATGGTTCAATTTCGACTTTCGAAAAATCAATTTTTTCTTCTACTGGAGTAGTAGATATTGTCTTTGTTTCATTAGATGCTGAAGTACCATTTTCTTTTTTCATAATTGGGAATAATACAACATCACGAATAGATTCTTGGTTATAAATTAACATCATTAAACGGTCAATACCAAATCCTAAACCAGAGATTGGTGGCATACCTTGTTCCATAGCGCCCATAAAGTCTTCGTCAAGTTCCATTGTTTCATCATCACCTTGACTCTTAGCTTTAGCTTGTTCTTCGAAATTAGCTCTTTGAATTTCTGGATTTACTAACTCAGAGTAAGCATTACAAATTTCAGTACCACAAACAACTACTTGGAATACATCAACAGCATTGTTATCATTGTCATTTCTTCTAGCAAGTGGTTTTAAAACAGCAGGATAATTATAAAGAATAGTTGGACCAACTATGTTAGCACGAATTTTCTTTTTATAAACGAAATCGATAATTTGACTAATAGATTTATATTCAGCCATATCAGCCATAGTAAATAAATTTCTACTTACGACTAATTCTTTTAAAGCATTAGGGTCAGTAATATTTAGGAAGTCATCTCCTAAGATTTCTTTCATAGCATCAATATAATTGATTCTATCCCAATTACCGTCAAATTCAAGTTCGTTGCCACGATAGCAAATAGATGTTTTACCAGTTAATTCAAGTAGAGCATTTTTAATAAAGTTTTGGAAGAAGACAATAGTATCTTCAAAGTTCCAATAAGCCACATACCATTCAACTTGAGTAAATTCTTGTAAGTGTTCAGTATCCATTCCTTCGTTACGGAAACATTTAGCAACTTCATATACACGGTCAAAACCAGCGGCAATGCATTGTTTTAAATAAGTTTCTGGAGCTATTCTTAAATTCATATCTAAATTTAAAGCATTATGATGAGTAAAGAATGGTTTAGCAGCAGCACCACTAACAGCAGTTTGCATAATTGGTGTTTCAACTTCTAAGAAACCATTTTCTCCTAAGTAACGATGTAAAAAAGCATAAAATTTACTACGACCTAAGAAAACATTACGTGATTCTTGGTTCATAATTAAATCTACATATCTTCTACGATATTTAAGTTCAGTATCTTGTAAGCCATGGAATTTTTCTGGTAATGGTCTTAGAGCTTTTCCTAGAAATTCAAAAGAATGAACTCTTAGAGTTTTTTCACCAGTTTGGGTAGTAAATATTTCACCAGTAGCACCAATAAAGTCACCAGAATCAATAAGTTTTTTAAAGAAATCATATCTTTCTTCGCCTACTTCATCAATTCTAAATTCTAATTGTAAATCACTTTCTAATTCTCTAATACGCACAAATGATAATTTACCCATTTTACGCATAAAAATAATACGACCACAAACACTTACATCAGTAGTGCCGTCATTTAAATTTTTAGCTTCCTTTAAAGTATGAGTTCTTTTAAAACTATCAGGATATGGATTACATACCTTAGCTATCTCTTTTAATTTTTCTCTTCTTACGATTTCTTGTTCTGTTAATTTTTGCATAGACATCACTTCTTTCTATCAAATGATAGCAAAATTAGTGAAATTAGTCAATTAATTTGCTACAATAATCCTGTGATATTTATGAAAAAACAAGATACAAAATTTTATAATAGTTATACGGAGGATTTTGTTACTTCTAGTAACCAGAACTGTGAAGTTAAAGATAATTATAAATGGTTAAATAACAATATTTTTTATAAGATTATTTCTTCTATTTTATACTTTTTATCTTACTTGATAGCTATCATTTATTGTAAATTAATTTTAAGGGTAAGTTTTAAGAATAAAAAAGTTTTAAAAGGCTATAAAGGTTATTATTTATTTAGTAATCATACCCAGATGATTGGGGATGCACTTGACCCTTTACTTTTAAACTTTCCGAAGAAAAATTATGTTGTTGTTAGTAGTGCTAATCTAGGTATACCTTTTTTAGGTAAGATTCTGCCTTTTGTTGGCGCTTTACCAATACCTAAAAAAATCCATGAAAAAGAAGCATTATTTAATGCCATGCATACTTTAGTCCAAAATCATTCTATTACTATTTATCCAGAAGCACACTTATGGCCTTATTATACAGAGATTAGACCGCTTCCCGTTTCATCTTTTCGCTTTCCAGTAAAAGATAATGTTCCGTCATTTACGATGACTACTACTTATCAGAAAAAACGTTTTGGAAAAAAGCCAAAGATTACTATTTATGTCGACGGACCTTTTTATCCAGAATCTTGCCAAACACAAAAAGAGGCCGCTACTCTTTTAAGGGATAAGATTTATAACCAAATGGTTCTAAGAAGTAAGAACAGTACTTACGAGTATATAAAATATGAAAAAAGAACAGAGTCAAATGATAATAATTGATTCTATTCTTTTTTATTATGTTTAAAATTAGTTTATTTAACTTTCTTATTTATAATAGTCTCTAATATCGTCTAATAATGAAGGATTAAATTCTTTATTTCTTAGCATACTTATTTCAAATTTATATGGTGGATATATTTTTTCTTTTTCATTATCTTCTTTACAAATATAAGGTGTTTCTAGAATAAATGGGATATTTCCTAGGCGTTTATTATAGATAACATTTACAAGATTATCAAAGCCAATAGTACCAAAACCAATGTTTTCATGGCGGTCTTTATGACTACTAATTGGATTTTTACTATCATTTACATGGACACAACCAACTTTTTGGATTCCTATTAATTTATCAAAGTCATCTAGGTATTTATCAAAATTAGCAATGGTAACCCCCGAGTCATTTAAATGACAAGTATCTAAGCAAACACCTAATTTAGTATCATCTTTAACATTTTTTAATAAATAGTTTATTTCTTCTAAATTTATACCACATTCGTTACCTTTGCCAGCCATGGTTTCTAAAAGAATTTTAACATCATAATCATTATCTAAAACAGCATCTAGTACTTTAACGATATTATTTAGACCTTCTTCTCTGGTTTCATTAACCGCACTTCCTGGATGTAAGACCATTTGTTTAATACCCATTAAATTACATCTTCTTAATTCTTCCTTTAGAAAAGTAATAGCAAAGTCTTGTTTTATTAAGTCATTACTAGCAGGATTAACTATATAAGGAGCATGACAAACAACATTATTTATATCAATATTATTTTCTATCATTAATTTTTGAGCTTCTGTTGTTTTTTCTAAGTCGATTTCTTTTCTAACTGTATTTTGAGGAGCACCCGTATAAAACATAAAAGTATTGGCATTATAGGAAATAGCTTCTTTAACGGAGGCAAGAAGTTGGTCTTTTCCAAAAGATACATGTGAACCGATTATAAGCATTTTAAAACCTTCTTTCTTCTTTTATTTTATCAAATTAGGGGCAAAAGAAAAAGACTTAAGTTAATAAGTCTTAGTTAAATTGACCAGCCTTGTTTAAGTTAGAAACATGAGTTGCAAGGGCTGTAGCATCTTTCTTTAAATAACACTGTGTACGACTTAAAGAACTAGCACTACTATTATTGAATTTAAATTCATTGCTACCAGTTTCGGTTGTATAAGCTTTTTCACCTTTGGCAAGAACATCAAGCGATAGTCCATTAATGAAGTAATTGCCATTTTTCATGTAAACTACTGTAGTTGATACACCACCATCAGTTGGCATAAAGATTTCATAAACACCACCATAGTTCTCACCGTTAGATTTTTCAATTAAACCGGCTTTAACCATTTGAGCATATGTTATACAGTAATAGTCATATACTTTACTATTTAATGTTACACCTCTAATAATTGATTCGTCAGCCGTACTGTTAGTATCTGTTAAACCAGTAATTTGACTTTGAGTGTATGACTGTTTTGCATAGTTAGCAAAATTTTCTGCTTCTGTAATAAACGCATTCTTACGTGAGGAATCCATTAACTTAGTAACATTTGGCATAGCAACTAACGCTAAAACCGCTAATATTACGATAACGGCAAGTAACTCTACTAATGTGAAACCTTTTTGGTTATTATTTATTTTCATATTTACTCTCTCCTATACTAATAATTATACATTATTGATTTTTTATTTGCAATATTTTTTAGCAATAAACACCAATTAATTTGCTAAAAGGCAAATATTTTGGTATACTATATTTGCATTTAAGAACTTGAAGAAAATTTATTTTGGAAAAATTATTTATATTTTTAGTTAAATCTTTCTTTTAAAGTTCGAGGCTTATGTTATACTTTTGTCGTTTATGCGGGATAAAAAAACGATTTTAAAATTATAAAAGCTGTTTTATCTTGTAAGAATTTATTTTAGTAATTTAATGATTATTTTTATCTATAGAGATTGTTGTGAGAAGATTTTAATATACTCTGTTATGTCATTTATTTATTAAAAGACAATTATTAATTACTATGAAAATTATAAAGAACTTATAGTAAATAACATAATAAAAAAACTTATTAGGATATGAACAATCCGAATTAACGCCTGTGGAAATTTGTTGTAGTTTACAAGTCGAGGAAACAGGAATTTCATTTTAAATAATAATGATGTTCAAGGAAGGATAGATATGAAATTTGAAAAAGATGCTACTTATGTAGTAGCCCTTGGCGGACTAGGTGAAGTTGGCAAAAATATGTATGCTTTTATGCATAATGATGAAATATTTGTTATTGATGCTGGTGTTATGTTTCCAGAATCTGACCTTTTAGGAGTAGATTATGTTATTCAAGATACATCTTTCTTAAAAGAAAATGAAGATAAAATTAAGGGTTTAATTATTACTCACGGTCATGAGGACCATATTGGTGGTATTTCATTTTTACTACAAAATGTTAATATTCCTGTTATTTATGCTCCGAAGATTGCTGCTGATTTAATTCAGAAAAAATTAGATGACCGTAATATTACTTTTGATAATATGGTGATTTTTAATGAAGATTACCGTATTAAAACTAAATTTTTTGATATTGAGTTTGTAAGTATTACTCACTCTATTCCGGATAGTTATGCTGTTGTATTACATACACCAAATGGGGTTATTTTTGAAACTGGCGATTATAAGTTTGATTTGACTCCTATTGGTCCAATGGCTAATATTCATAAAATGGCTAAGATTGGTAGTGAAGGTGTAAAACTTTTAATGGCTGACTCTACCAATTCATTAAGTGAAGGATTCTCAAAAAGTGAATCAGTTGTTGATGAACAAATTACTGATATTATTAAAGCACATAATGGTCGTGTAATCATTGCTACTTTTGCTTCAAATATATTTAGATTAAAACATATTATAGAATCTTGCCAGGAAAATAATCGTAAGATAATTACTTTTGGTCGTTCAATGGAAAATGCTATTGAAATTGCTTTAAATAATGGATTAATTGAAGATAAAACTATTTTTATTGATGCTAATCAAGCTAAGGAAATGAAACATAATGAAGTATGTATTTTATGCACAGGTACTCAAGGTGAACCACTTGCAGCTTTATCAAGAATCGCTAATGGTACACACAAGCAAATAAGTTTATTACCTGATGATTTAGTTGTGTTCTCATCAAGTGCGATTCCAGGAAATGCTTCAAGTATCAACAATGTTATCAACAAGTTATATTTAAAAGGAGTTAAAGTATTTACTAATCAAGATTTAAGTAATGTTCATACTTCTGGTCATGCTAATCAAGAAGAACAAAAGTTAATGTTACGTTTAATTAAACCAGAATATTTTATGCCTATGCATGGTGAATATCGTATGTTAAAAAAACAAGCTGAAACTGCTACATTATGTGGAGTAAAGGCAGAAAATACTTTTGTAATGCAAAATGGCGAAACTTTAATTTTAGACAAAAAAGGAGTTAGAAAAGGACCAAATATTCAAGCTGGTGATGTTTATGTTGACGGTTCAAGAATTGGTGATATTGGTTCAGTTGTCATTAAAGACCGTAAGTTAATGAGTAAAGATGGTATTCTTGTTACTATTCTTAATATTAATCCTTTTACAAAGAAATTATTAATTAAACCAAATGTAACTACTAGAGGATTTGTATTAGTTAATGAAAATATTGAATTAATTAATTCGATTGAAAGAAAAATTAGTGAAACTGTTATAAATTATTTAAAGAATAATGATTATAATTATGTTGATTTAAGAAATACAATCATTTTAGAATTACACCCATTTATTAATAATTTAACCGGTCGTAGACCAACTATTATTCCAGTTATCATGGAAGTTAAAGAAAATAAATAATTGTCCGTTAGCTTAACGCTAACGGCTTTTTTATGTGGTAATGCAAAAAGAACCAAGTGTAGTAAAGCTTGATTCTTTTTCTGTAAATAAATTATTTGGTTTATATATTTTTGCGTATGTTATTACTCTTAGCCTTATTAGTGAGTTTTAACCGACAACTTGTCTCCTTTCTCGGCTTCTAAATAACATACTAAATCTTTTTTGCCTATTAGTGATAAACTAATACTTTTATATTTTTTAAATATTTTGCTTAGCTTGCGTTGTTTTCGCCTATATTTATTTATGGTATCATTTTTTAAATCGCTAAACATAAATTGAAACGCCGCCCATGCCGTCGTAAGAATCTTTGGCTTTAGTAGTATTAAATAGGAAAACGTTTCCATATCCATTTATATGAAATGAATAATTTTTACTTTGACTTAGTGTAACTGAACTAGTCGCATGTTGATAACTACCGTATACTAATCCACCGGTATAAACATCAAAATCCATGTATGTATAAAACTCTTCGGTTGCACTTGAGTCTAGTTTATAAGAACAGCCAATGCCATCAGAGTTTTTTACATAGTTATTGCATACATGATTTACACCATCAAACTTAAAGACGGTATTGTAACCATTGCCACTAACAAGGCTTGTGTTAGAAAACATGGCACCAATAACATCATAACTCTTTACTCTTGGAACATATTTCCAAGTATTAGTCATAACTATGGCACAAGCACTTCCAACACATGATTTGCCAATAACCAATTTTTTACCTTGAGTTTCTACAAAAGATGATGTTCTTGATTGAATATAATCAGGTTCTTGGATAGTTAGTTCGACTTGTCTGTTGTTAACATCAAGACGACTAATATGTTCATAGTCTTCTTGATTCATAATTTCAACAAAATGATCATCAAACATATTTTTTACAAGATTATATTCTCTTTCAGTTAGGCTAACACCATTTTGATTAGTATAGTAAATATTATTAGTTGCTTCAGCACTTACTTTGCCAATACCCATTATAGCAGTAGATAGTACCAACAACGATAATAACTTCTTCACTTGCATCTTCTCCTTTCCACGTTTTCATTGTACCATAACTTGGAGAAAATGTTCGTTCCGCTCCGTCACATCGTCAAATTTCAATCATTGGCCTATAATCACTGGCAAAATCATCAATAAAATTTTTATAATTTTCACAATTATTGCTTAAGCAACTATTATTTACAGTATCAAAAGTCATTAATCGTGCAAATGGATCAGATTCAGTGTTATAAATAACTATGTATTTTGTATTATCGTTATACATTATCATAATATTATTCTTAAAAATAGAAAATTCTTTTAATTTTTTATTATAATTAAATAACACATTTGTACCATTTTCATTTCTTTCATATTTATATAAATCTTTTTCTTCATCATAAGTAAAATTATCAGCAATAAATTTTGGTAAATCAGTATTATTTTTATTAGTTTTAGTCTTAACAAGACTACTACCATCAGAATTATTAATATTAAAAATTTTATTATTAGCCATTTCTAAAGTAGCATCTAATTTTACCGTTTCAACTTTATCTTCATAATAGATATCAACATATAAATCATTAATATATTTCCCTAAATTACTAAAGTTTAAGTAATTATCTTTATCATCAAAATTTCTAACTATTTCATCATCTTCTCTACTACTTAAAACAATCATCTTATCGCCATCTTTAGCATAAAATTTGTATTTATCATAAGTAGTTTCATCACCATTAGAATCAGTAATATTACCAAATTTAATATACGATTTATTTTTAGAAATAATCATTAAAGTGTTCTTAACATCAAAATTTTCACTCTTAGCACCAACACTATAAACTTTTATAGAATTATAATTGAAAATAAAATATGAGCCAAATAGTAAAAATGTCAACACTAATATTACACACATTAAAAGTTTAAACTTACGTCTACTATCTGTCATTATGATGGCTGATAACAAATCTATATTCTCAGCATTATCCTTATTCTTCCTCTCACCATAAATTATTTCATCAATAGTAATATCGTAAAATTTAGATAACATAGCCAAGCATTCAACAGCTGGAACTTTATTACCATTTTCCCATTTAGATACTAAAGACCTACTAACATTTAAAGCTTCTCCAAGTTGCTCTTGAGTTAGACCTCTTTCTTCTCTTAATTCTTTTAAGAATTTTGCCATTTTATTCATGTTCATATAATTACCTCACACATCTATTAGTTAATTATATCACACGAATTATTACAATTAAAACATTTTATCGATACTTTTTGGCACTTTATCCTTTAAAATAGTCTCAATTATCCTATCTTCCTTCTCTTTACTAATATTTTTGCCTGTCATTTTTGAAAGTGTACCTATTACTTCTCTTATTGTATTTTCATTTTTCATGTTGCCATTATTAAGTTTTTCTGCTAAATCTAGAATTGTTTTCTTATTAACTTTAGTTTTCCTTTCTACTTTATTAAAAAATTCATCATTAAAATTCATATATATCACCTGCTACTAATATATGAATTTTATAAAAAATTGAGACATTTATCTTGAATTAGAAATTAAAAAACCTACAGTATGACTTTTTATCATATTGTAGGTTATGTTCTAATAATTCTTATCCTTTATTTTTTTTAATACTTTATCAACATCAATATCTAAATTAGTGTTGTCTTTTTCTTTTTTGGGTTGATTATTGTTCTTTTTCGCAGTATTATTATTTTTCTTATATTTATTATTGGTGTTGTTACGATTATTATTAGTTTTTCTATTCTTGTTAGAATTATTATTATTTCTATTTACTTGTTTAGTTTTCGAAGCGTTTTGTTTATTCTTAGAACTATTATTAGGTTTTGAAGAAGTTTCTGATCTTGGTTTAATGTCTTTTTCTTTAACTTCAATATCTTCTTGTTCTTTTGTTTCTAAGTTTTCTTTTACCTTAACTATTTCTGGTTCTTCAGCTGCTAATTTAGTAGTTTCCTTGTTATCATCATCTTTACTATTTTCTTTTTCTACTTCTATGACAGCTTTTTCTTCTTGTTCTTTGGTTTCAACAATTTCTTTTTCTTTTAATTCTTCTTTTGCATCTATCTCAGGTGCCTTATCAATAGCTGCTACTTCTTCTTTAGTTTCTATTAGATTATCAGAAGTATCATTTTCAGATAAACGTTTTCTTATTTTATCTTTTAGCTCTTCTTGTTCTTTTTTAGATAATTTATTTTCTTTTGTTTCTAATGATTTATCGACTTTCTTCTTGGTATCAAATAAATTTAACATCTTAAGTAAATCGTAAATTAGAATTCCAAATGAAGGTATTAAAATTATAAATAATTTTGGTCCTTGTTTAAGTAGGAAGAATTGAGCTTGTCCTAGTTGAGGAATCTTTAGAATTACTTTACCAATAATATTACTAAATTCTACTGGAGATTCATCTGGTACTAAGTTATTATCTCCTTTTGTTGTAAAATAATATGTACCATTATCATAAGTTATTTTATTAATTCTATGAGTTATTGTATCGCCATAATTAATCTTACTTTGAGAAATAAATGTTATGACATCCCCTTCGTGTAACTGGCTAGGATCATCTATTCTTAAATTAACTACTACGTCATATACCTTGATTGTTGGTAACATTGAACCAGATATGATTGTATATAAGGAAACAATAGGTTTAAATCTTTCACCTTTTCTAGCATAGATATTATTAGCTATTACATAATAAATTAGAAAGGCCGCTACTAACATTAAGATAGCAAAAATGGTCCAAGTAAATATGTCTGCAATTATTTTAAAAATAGATTTTTTACCATTATTTTTTCTATTCATTTTAGATTGTCCTTTCTATCTATTTAACTACTATTTCTAAGTTTGTACTAAATAACTTACCTTGATCAATATTTTGATTTTGATATGTCTCTTTAAATTCATAATTAATTACATAAGTATTTTCTGAGTTGGGAGCGATTACTTCATTTTCAATTAATGGTGATTCAATATATGGAGCCTTAGAAAAACCAATTATTTTATCATTTCTGGTTAAAGTATAATCTAAGTTATTTTGTTCGGTAAAGGTATTTATAACATTTTTCCAATTTAGAGTATAGCGAACGGTATCACTACTATTGTTTTTGATTTTAAATACTTGTTTACCACTCCAACCTGGTCCTACATCTTCGGCTTTTAAAACGATAATGTCTTCAATAAAGAAGTTTTGACCTAAAATTATTTCTATTTCATTACACTTGGTATCGCATTTACCATCGCCGTTGGTATCGCAATTATAATCACATTTGCCGTCATTATTAGTATCACAGTTTAAATCGCATTTGCCATCGCCATTAGTATCGATATTTAAATCAGCCTTACCATCACCATCTAAATCAATATTTGTATCCGGCCACTCATCGCCATTAGTATCGCAGTTTAAATCACATTTACCATCGCCATTAGTGTCCTGATTAATTTTATTCCAATCGGCTTTGCCGTCTTTATTTTTATCAACATTGACATTTGGTTTGCCATCTTTATTGATATCTAAATTCATATCTGGTTTGCCATTGCCATTGGTATCAATGTTTAAATCAGGTTTGCCATCGCCATCTAAGTCGATGTTTACATCTGGCCATTCATCATTATCAGTATCACTGTTTAAATCACACTTACCGTCACCGTTAGTGTCCTGATTAATTTTATTCCAATCAGCTTTACCGTCACCATCAGTATCGACATTAACATTTGGTTTACCATCTTTATTGATATCTAAATTGGTATCTGGTTTGCCGTTGCCATTGGTATCAATGTTTAAATCAGGTTTGCCATCACCATCAATATCAATGTTACGGTCTGGCCATTCATCATTATCGGTATCACAGTTTAAATCACAGATGCCATCGCCATTAGTATCTTGATTAATTTTATTCCAATCGGCTTTGCCATCTTTGTCTTTATCAACATTTATATCGGCTTTGCCATCTTTATTGATATCTAAATTCATATCGGGTTGCCCATTGTTATTAGTATCAATGTTGATATCCGCCTTACCATCTTTATCGGTATCACAATTAACATCGCAGATATTGTCATTATCAGTATCAATGTTAAGGTCAGGCTTACCATCACCATCTAAATCAATATTTATATCCGGCCACTCGTCGACATCAGTATCGCAGTTTAAATCACACTTACCATCGCCATTAGTGTCCTGATTAATTTTATTCCAATCGGCTTTGCCGTCTTTATTTTTATCAACATTGACATTTGGTTTGCCATCTTTATTGATATCTAAATTCATATCTGGTTTGCCATTGCCATTAGTATCAATATTTAAATCAGGTTTGCCATCAACATCAATGTCAATATTTAAATCAGGCCAGCTATCACCGTCGGTATCACAATTTAAATCACATTTACCATCACCGTTAGTATCTTGATTAATTAAATTTTTATTAGGTTTATCATCACCAGTAGTGTCGACATTTACATCGGGTTTACCATCTTTATTGATATCTAAATTCATATCTGGTTTACCATTGCCTGTCGTATCAATATTTAAGTCAGGTTTGCCATCACCATCAATGTCAATATTTAAATCAGGCCAACCATCACCATCAGTATCACAATTTAAATCACATTTACCATCACCGTTAGTATCTTGATTAATTAAATTTTTATTAGGTTTATCATCACCAGTAGTGTCGACATTTACATCGGGTTTACCATCTTTATTGATATCTAAATTCATATCTGGTTTACCATTGCCTGTCGTATCAATGTTAAGGTCTGGTTTACCATCACCATCAATATCAATATTTATATCCGGCCATTCATCACTATCAGTATCACAATTTAAATCACAGATACCATCACCGTTAGTGTCTTGATTAATTAAATTTTTATCAGGCTTACCATCGCCATTGGTATCAACATTTATATCTGGTTTCCCATCTTTATTAATATCTAAATTTAAATCTGGCTTAGCATTATCATTAGTATCAATGTTAGTATCAGGTTTACCATCACCATCATTATCAATATTAATATCAGCTATGCCATCACCGTCAATATCTATGTTTATATCTGGCCAGCCATCATTATCTGTATCGCAGTTTAAATCACAGATGCCATCCCCATTTGTATCTTGATTAATTAAATTTTTATCAGGCTTACCATCACCATCAGTATCAATATTAAAGAATACTTCCTCTAAGTTAGTTTTACTATATGTTACATTAACATATGGTTTCTTACTAAACCATTTAGAACAGTTAACATCACACTTACCATTGCCATTTATATCCAAATTAACCTCAGGAACATTGTCTTTATTAATATCTATATTTAGCCAAAATCTAGGTTTTCTAGAAGCACAACATCCAATTATTAAAAGTAATATAATAATGATAATAATAATGGTCATTATAATTTTTTTAATCGTTCTATCATCTTTTTTTTCTATGTTATTATTATTTATTTTCTTAGAACTTATATCATCTTTGATTTTTGGCATCTCTATTGTAGTTTTATCTTTATCTTTATTATTCATTTGTACTCTCTCCTTCTACAATTTCAATTCGATTTCCGCTATCGGTTGGGGCTTTTACGCTTTTTTTAAACGATATATATATCATTACAGAAGATATAATGGTAAATATTAGGGCTACTATAAAACAGGAAACCATAAGTGCTAAAACTAAGTTGCGTTCTTTTTCATCTTTTTTTATATATTCTCGTAATTTAATTAAAAATTTTCCTTTTATTTGTTCTGATTCTCTTTGATTTATCATTTTAGCCTCATTATTCAGTCGATGCTACGGCTTCTAGGGAAGCGCTAAAAGTCTTGCTCATTTCATTTGATTGGTCTTGATCAGTATCGGTATAGTGTATTTGTAATTGACAAGTATTAGAGCCACTTACAGCAAGAGTTCCAGATATTAAGGTTGTTGGTGAAGATGGCATATTTAGGTTACTTCCTGTGCCTGTTGTTTTGGAATCTGTACATGATATAGTATATTTTAAGCCAGTAATGCCGGTATTAGTTATAGTTTTCCAATTTATTTTATATGTAATTGGAACCGTTCCGGTATTAGTAAATTTTATGGTTTTAACGGCAGTCGAGGTTCCTGGTATAGCGTTTTTTAAATTTATAGCCTCACCATCGCTATAGGTTGCTGAAATATTGGCTGATGTAAATTTGCTGTTAGAATTATCAGGATTTAATACTGTAAATTTTGCTACGAAATAAGCGTAAGATGTAGTAGCTGTCAAGGCAATTACTCCAATTAAAAGAAGAAATGCCATTAATCCCGTATATATTTTTTTCTCCACACCTTTATTATTCTTCATACGATATCACCTAGTATAATAATAGCAAAATTATTACTTTTATTCAAGAACTATATCAGTCTATTTTCCCTAATTTTTATTTTTGAAAAGTTAATTTTTTTATATTAATGCAGTCATAAATGGACTATTTCTTTTAAGATGTCCAGACTGTTCATTTAAAAATTACCGTTTTTTTGGCGAAAAAACCGGTAATTTTCTTAATATTTTCAAAAACTACCGGTTTTTTCGCCAAAAAACCGGTAGTTTTCCTTCAGGTCGATTATATATTTAACAGAATATTAGTTGCAAAAATAGTTATAATCATTGCTAATATTATTATAAAAATATTAGCAGTTAAGGCTGTAACGCAAGCCAATGATATTGATAAAAGTAAGTAATTAATTAAAAATAATGTACTTCCATAGTTCCAACTTTGATACCTATTAGAATAATATTTTCCTGTTAAAATGAAAGCAATAGCAAATATTATTCTTGGACTCACTCTGTTCCAAAAATTTACTATACTTTCATCACTAAGACAAGAAAAATATGGTATTTGCATTATATTTCTTATAATAGCGCTAATAATTGGCATTAGAAATCCCCCCCTTTTTAATTATCATAACATATAATTTTTTTATCTAGGTCATTTCTAAAAATTTTTATTTAGAATCAAAAAAAGACCTAACATTTAATCGTTAAGTCTTAAGTAAATACTACTATTTAGTTGTATTATCAATTTGTTTAGCACTTACAGTGAAACCAAATGATTTACCTTGAGCAGCATTTTGGGAAGCACTGGCATTATTTTTGTATTCAGCAACTAAATAATATTTAGCAGTACCACCGTTAGGTGCAGTTAAAGTTGCAGTTGTTTTAGCAGTATTTGCAGTTGTAGTATCATTAGAAATTAATGCAGTTAATTTTGATACATCACTACAACTTGTAGTTTGAGAAATTTGATTACCATTAGGTCCAGTTGTAGTACTAGTTACTGGTTTTTGACAAGTGATAGCAGTATCAGATTTATATAAACTCCATACAACATCGTTACCAAATGTAGAATCAATATTTGGTGTTACAGTTAAAGTAAATTGACCAGCAACATCAGCAGCAGTACCTGCAACAGTAATTTCTTGTACTCCTTTAAAACCAGGATATACTGGATTTCCACTAATAGGTGCTCCTAAAGTTACAGTTACTCCTGATAACGTTTTTGTTTGTACAGTACTTGTCGCATTACCAGCATTACTAACACTAAAGTTAGCTGTAAAATATGCAAATGTTGTACCGATTACAGCAGTTAATAAAGTTGCTACAGCAATTACGCTTAAAAAGATAACATTTTTCTTTTCCATACTTTTTATCCTCCTCTATGATTACATAATATCAAATTATAAATATAATTTCAACCCCCTAATAGTTTAAAAATTGCAAATTAACATAATTAAAAAGACTTAACAAAATTTGTTAAATCCTTCATTATTGTAAACTTTTTTATCTTGTAGTTGTATTATCAACTTGACTTGCTTCTACACTGAAAGTAAATGTCTTACCTTGAAGTGATACTTGATTAGAAGTAGTATTTTTGAAGTTAACTACTAAATAGAAATTATGTGTTTCACCTTTTTTAACTGTGATAGTTGCAGTTGTTTTAGCTGTAGTATCAGAAGATGTTGCGATTGCTTTAGCAGCGCTTGCCATTACATCATCACTACAAGTAGTTTCTTGGTAAACTTGGTTACCACCATCTACGCCAGTAGTTGTTTTTGTAACAGGAGCCTCACAAGTGATTGCTGTTGTATCTGATTGATATAAAGTCCATTCAAGATCTGAACCAAAATCAGTTGGAATATTTGGGGTAACTTTTAAAGTAACTTGACCATCAACATCACCAGTAGCAGTACCTTTTACTTCTATCTTTTGAACACCTCTAAAACCTGGGTAAATTGCATCTCCTGGATCTATTTTATCACCTAGAGTTACAGTTGTACCTACTAATGTTTTGGTATTTACAGTACTAGTTGCATTCTCTTTATTACTAACAGTAAAGTTAGCTGTAAAGTATGCGAATGTTGTACCGATTACAGCAGTTAATAATGTAGCAACAGCTATTACGCTTAAAAAGATAACATTTTTCTTCTCCATGATTTTTTATCCTCCTCTATGATTACATAATACCAAATTCTAAAGTTGTTTTCAACCCCTTTTTTAACTAATAATTTATAATTTGTAAATTTTAAAGAGGATATATTTTAGCATTACAGTAGCACTTGTGTTACCTGATAACCATAAATTTCTAGAATAGCAACTATTCTTCGACTTTTATTACCGGCATTACAATAAATATAATAATGTTTATTTTTATCTAATAAATTTTGAAAATTATATGATAATTCCATAAAAGGAATATTAATGGCACCGTTTATATGCTTAATTTTATAAACACTTGCATCTTCAACATCAATTAGAGGTCCTAAGGTTTGATTATATTCTTTAATATTAATAGTTTGCATAAAAAAACTCCTTTCTTTATATTTTATGAAGGAGTATTTTTTTAGTAATAAGTATCTTAATCACCAAAGAAATCATCAAAAAATTCATCATCTGAAATGGTAGAATTATTATCTGGTTTTATCTCTTCAGGCTTAACGTTTATAATCGGTTTATCGACACTTTTTATTACTTCATTTTCTATTTTTCTGGTTTCTAATTGTTTATCTTCAGCATTATTCTTTATTTCTTTTATACTAGGTGTAGAAATAAATTTATTATCATTATTAGAAGATGAAGCATTTACATTAGCATTAACTGGATTATATAACATGTCTCTTAGACTACCCCCAACTATTTTTGGAGGAGTATCAAGAAGTACATCATTGTAATCTTGAGGTGCAGCAATTTCTTTATGGATTTCATTCTTAGGTGTTTCAACAACTTCGGGTTCCTGTTTAATATTTAAAATTTCTGGTTGTTCAATGATTTCTTGCTTAGGTAGAGGTTCTATTTTTTCAATTACCGGTTCTACTTTAGCATCTTTTATCTCTTCAGTTTGTTTTAAATCATTGTCTTTGATCTTATCATCCCCGGCTAAATTAGCAAGGAGTGTATCTAAATCAGGAATTTTAAAATTCAAATCGTTATCCGGTTCTGGTTTAGAAATATTTTTTTCAGCATTGGCTGTTGAATCAGATAATTCAGTTGCAAATGGGTTTTTATTTAATTCTAAATTAGAAGACTCTGGTTTTAAATCGAAATCATTTTTAGGTTCTAATGATTTTGAGATATCTACTGTATTATCAAGTCCTAAATCTAGAGGTTTAATATCAAGTGGCTTATCATTGATGTTTTCGTCTTTTTTAGATTCGATTTTGGCAGGCTCGGAATTATTCTTATTTTCTAATTCTTTTTGTTTTGCTTCTTCAGCATCTAATTCTGCTATCTTTTTATCAATATCTTTTAACATAGCATCTAAATCTAAACCACCAGTTGGACTAGGTGTAGTTGGCTTCGTATCAAATGGATTAGAAGGTCCAAACGGACTTGAATTACCAAAAGGGCTAGATGCTCCAAACGGAGAATTACCGAATGGATTATCAAAAATGTTTGGTCCGCCAAAAGGATTAGCATTAGTATTTGGATTATTTAATGATTGTTCCTTTTTCTTTTCTTTAACAAAGGCTTTTATATCAAATAATTGAACGGCTTTGGCGTCTCGATGTGGGAATGGTTCATCAACTTGTTCATATCCCCAACTAGTTTTATAATCAAATTGTAATTTGGTCTTAAATGGTCCTTTACGCATTCTAATAAGTAAGGCTTCTCCCATTTTAAACTTTTGTAAATCGGTTACAGTAACCAATGGGGTTGAGGCTGTCTTATCTTTTTCTTTTGATTTAACCTCACCGCACATCTTACTGATTTCTTCTAAGGCTGCAAGTTCACTAGAAATTAAGTAAATTGTATTACCACAGTTACCACGAATAACTTCTGCTACTTCTTTACCGTAAACATCATTTAACTGAGCAAAGTTCTGAATAATGAAAGTAAAACGCATATCACGGCTTCGGGCCGCAGTTACCATGGAATCAACATCTTTTAATGGAGGCATATTGGCAAACTCATCTAAAATAAAGTTTGTTCTTATTGGCAATTTACCACCGTTTTTTTGAGCAACATCAATTAAAGTTTCATAAGCCTGTTTAATAAAGATGGTTGCTAGGGCATGATAGGTTGTCTTTTCATCATGAATAACAATAAACACGGCTGTCTTTTGACGTCCTATATCTAAAACACTAAAGTCACTATGCCCTAACATTTCAGATAAGTTTTCACGAGAGGCAAAAAGTCTTATTTTTTGTCTGAATGTTGACATGATACCACCTTTAGTATCACTAGGAGCATTAATTGTATTAGCGGCAAATGTATAGGCTGATGAAGATTCACCTTTTAAGGTAAAATATTCTTTAGTATAGTTAGAAGGTCCTAAACGTTCTTCCCCTACAGTTGACATATAACTAATAGAATTAATATTAATTTCTTCTTCTTTAGCATCTTGGAAAAGTCCTAAGGCTAAACCAGAAAAGAAATCGGCTGCACTTTTTTCCCAGAATGGTTCCCCTTTATTATTGGGGTCATAAAGAATATTTAAGGCAACGTCATCTAATAACTCGGTAGCCTTATCCATATTACCCATTTTCATATATTGATAAGGTAAAGTTAATGGGTTCCAGGCATTACCGTTTAATGGATCACGGAAATTTAAAACAATAACATTATAGCCTAGGTCTTTTAGACGATGGGCAGCAGAAGTATAAAGTTCACCCTTTGGATCGGTGATAATCATTGATTCACCTTTTTTTGCTAGTAAGTTAACTAAAGGTTTAACAATACATTGTGATTTACCAGAACCAGAGGCCCCGATAACAACTGTATGATATTCGCCATTATCAACCCATACTTTATGTTTCTTTGTATCATAAATTAAAGGAATACCGGCAGCATTAACAGTTGGGGCAGTATAATCTACCTCAGTAACACCTCTATCAGTTTTTATATCTTTTTCTTTGGCCCATGAAGAGTAACCGCTTTCGACCTTATCTTCAACGACAACTCCTACTCCCTTACCACTCTTCTTTTCAAATACATAAGAAGAAACTGAAGCGAAGATAACTATTACACAGACAACGTAAAGTAATAAAGTAAGTCCTAAATAAGCCCCACTAAAGGCAGGAAATGGATTTAATCCCCAAAGAGAACCAGTTGAACCAAAGGTTACAAAATTCATTACCCCTATAGCACATAAATAAAGTAAAAATACTAAAAAGCAGGCTAAAATAATTAAGTCTTTTTTTGATATTCTAAATTTCACTTGCAACACCCAATTTCTATGTTTATTATACTATAATAGTTAGAATACTACTAGAATAATTTTTTCTTTTTATTAAATATGTTAATAACAGTAATAATGATTGCTAAATAAATGCCAATAACTACTATTAAGGAAAAAACGGTAGAATCTTTTTTCGTATTACTATTATTTTTATTGTTATTATTCTTAGTATCCTCTTCTTTTTTTGGTCTTTCAATATATAAAGATATACTCTTATTTAAATTATTTGTTTTGTCATAATTCCATGTATAAGTATTATCACTAGTACTATCAGCATTATTGGAAGTAACTGGTAAATCAGTCTTTATTATTATACTCAAAACATCTAAATTTTCAATAAATTTATTAGGAATATTATCTAAATGAATTATAATATTATCATCATTAATAATTAAACTATCTCTAATAAGATTGTTTATTAGTGAATTATTCTTTTTAGCATATTCTTCGTCATTTTCTAAATAATATCTATAACCACTATCATATAGTCTATTAATAATTTCGTAATTATCTCTATTAAAGTTATCTCTATTTATATAGTATCCTTTATATTTTTCTTCCATCTTAGTTACATAATCATTATAATAGGTAGTATTATATCCATAACCTTCAAAAGTATTCTTTTCATTAAAATATGCATTTTTTACAGTTTGATCAAAAGTTTCTTCTATATTTAAAGATTCCTTTATTTGTTCATCTGTTATTTCCATTTTATATGTTGCTGTACAGCCAGTACTTAAAATTATTAGTGGTATTAAGAGAATAATTAATTTTAATTTATTTTTCATATTAATCCTCGTTTTTCTTCTTTTTAGTTATTATAACAAAAATTATTATACTATATACTAGAAGTGATACTATTAAAACTGGTATTAAAAGACTATTTTTTTTGGCTTTGACTTCTTGTTCTTTATCTACTTCACTTTGAGTTTTAGATAAATCTACCTCAAAATTAATTCTCTTTTCATAGTTATTTTCTTTATTGAAATACCAGATATAACGGTTACCTATTACGGAATCGGCATTATTATTTGTTACTACGTAATCAGTAATGATATTTACGGTTAAATTAGTAAATATATCTCTATATCTTAAATAATTATTGGGACAACCAGTACTTAATTTCAACTTGTTATTTTGATAGACTATGTCTTTATAATCATAAGAATAGTTAACAGAATTGGCTGTTATATATTTATCTATTGGATAAGTATATTCGTAATTTAGATGATAGCCATTAGAATCTATACTATATGTTTGATTATAATAAGTTAAATCAGGATTAATCTGGTACAATTCCTCATCATCGACAATTTCATCAGAATTATATACTGGATATTTTTTCTTATAATTTTCCATAACATCGGTTACGGTTCTAGTATCACTAACATTATCTAATATTTCTATTTTTTCATTAATGGTATCTTTATTTATTGTTAATGTGTATGTGGCCTCACAGCCAGTTAGCATAATAAGACCAATTAATAAAACTCCCCTTTTTATCTGTAATTGTAGCATTTTCCAAACCCTTTCTCATCTAATGGTAAATAACTTCTAGGATTTAATACTGCTCCATTAGTAGAATTTGACATACCATAGTGTAAATGGGGACCAGTTGAACTACCAGTATTGCCTACATAGCCTAGTAATTGTCCGGCTTTTACACTTGTGCCTCTACTTAAGTTTTCTCTCTTACTCATGTGCATATACATACTTATTGTTCCGTCTTGATTATCAATTCTAAAACCAATACCTACAGCCTGAGTAGAGTTACATGAGCCATAGCAGTTTGTACCGTTATCATATGTTTTTACGATTACGCCATCATGAGCGGCGTATATTGGAGTACCAGTAGGTGCAGCAAAGTCAATTCCTGTATGGGGCTTTCCACTGCCACAATAGCCAGTTGTTTCACCTGTAATTTTACTAAAGGTATTAATTGGCATTACAAATCCCTCTTTAGATTGTGTTATGACTGTACCAACTTCTGCGCCATAATAATAATTAATTATGTCTTTATAACTTTTTCCTTGAACAGTCGCTAAATAATATGCCCCATACTGACTCATTCCTCGGCCATGACTATGTTCGTTATACCAGCTAATAGTTCCAAATAGCTTAACTTTAGAGAACCACTCTTTAGGAATTTGTTGATTTTTTTGACATATTGTGTAGGTTGAACCTGTTGTACCAGGATTAGTGATACATAATGCATCCCACTCGGCTTGTTTAGATATCTGTCCATTAACCATTATGTATTCTCCCGATGTTTCGGTTACGGCTTGATGAATAGCGGCATTAGTTGATTTAGTAAAGCCCATGGTATTACTACCAACTGTCATATAACAAGTTCCGTTTTCCACTTTACCTCTATTAACTAGATAAGTTCGTGCAGCAACAGCATGGGCCTTTAATGTATCTAAAGAATCTGTCCAGGCTCTAGCCTCATTATAAACAACTCCTTCAATAAATTCATCTATTGTGTAATCCCCAGCATTGGCACCGTTATTTATATGAACGGTTGAGCATATATCACTGGAATAAGAAATAGGGCCTGTTCCAGTACTTGATTTATCAAAATAGCATATTGGATATATTCCTATAGAATTATCTTCAGCAGAATTATCTTGATCTTCATCATCTTCAGTTGCACTTGTTTTTGAGACATATTTTGGGTCATTTTTTATATAAGTTTTTACTATTTTTTGATAGTCTTGACCAGCATCGGCGGCATTATGCAATACCTGTAAATAACCAGAGTACTTCAATTCTAAATTTGTACTGTAAGCATCAACTACTTCTGATAACACTGAGTTTACGGCTGATTTGGCTTGATAATAATATTTGTCTTCTTTTGTTTGTTTGTTTTCTGAATTTGTACTAGAATCATTTTCAGTATCAATATTATTTTGACTATCTTGTTCTTCTGTACTATCTTGATTAGTTTCTTGATTTTCAGTTTCATCAGTAATATCTGTAGCATCAGAATTATCATCCGTTACCGTTGGTTCATAAACATTTTTAAATTTAGATGTATCATCAATTGTACAAGTCGATGTTTGAGAATCATAACTTGAATATATTGAAATATCTGTATGAATTATAACGGCTAAAGCCTTTAATAAATTGTCATTAATGCTTGGCTTGCCCAAAGTATATTTAACAACACTAGAATAATCATAATAATCAACCATAGCACCAGCAATATATTCATCCAATTTGTATTTTTTTTCTGTATCACCATTCTTTAAAACAATATTAGTACAAGGTGCGGTTGCAAAACAAACGTTTCCATCATCATCTTCGCCATATGGTTGTAGGCTAGCAATTATTGGAATAATTATTATGCAGATAACAAGAACTAATATTATTATCAATGCAATAGTAGAAACTAGAGGCATTGCCGAAATAAATGCAGTAATACCTGTTATTATCCTTTTTACTCCATTAATTAAATCCTTTAATGTTTGTGTACCTGTCTGTTCTTCTTCACCGCTTTCTTCATCATGATCATCATTATTTTCAGTACCTAGGACTTTTTTGGCTAAAGAATTATTTTTCCATTTTGATTTGTCTTTTTCTTTTGGCTGTGGTTGTTCATCTTCACCATTTGCGTGCTTTGAAAATTTTTTTATGTTTGGTAATTTTTTAGAAGGGTTATGATTTGAAGCGCCATCCTGTACAGAACTATTTTCGGCGCCTTTGTTATTTTTTTTGTTAGGTTGTTTAATATTATTCGGCTGGTTATTTTTGGTAGGAAGTATCGTCGAATCATCATTTTTTGCTTGTTGACTATCTTGAGTGGTTTCTTTATTTGGATTTTGTAAGTTTTTTGTTTCTTTTTTCTGCTCTTGTTTTTCACTATCTAATCTATTGTTATTTATCAAATTAGGAACTACGTCATTTTGTGGTAAATTTTGTTTTTTAGAACTTGTATTGCCATTTGAAATATCATCTGTATTAGCATTTTGAATATTATTAACGTTTTTATTAGTATATAAAGGTTCATTATGCTGATTTTGAACTTTATTATCTACCCCTAAACTATTTTCTCCAGCAGGCACATTAGGACTTGCCACCGAATTTTGATTATAACTATTTGCTTGAGGTTGTTTTTGGTTTGATTCTGTATTTTGCTGGTCTAGAGATTTTATAGATTTTTGTTCATTTTTATTCTCGTTATTTTCCATTTACTTCACCGCCTTATATCCACTTTATTTTATCATAATTAGAAAAAAAAAGCAGTAAAAACTGCTTCCTATAATCCGCCACCGGAACCAAACGAATCTAACTCTTCATTTGTACAAATTACATATATTTGCATACGTCTTGAACCACATATAAATAAGCCTTGGCCTTGATTATAATATTTAATATTATTCTTCTCGGCTTCATTTAAATCTATCAACAACGATAAATCATCAACCGCTTGTTTTTTCAAGCCCATTACTAAATAGTAAGAAGCATTATCAAATATGGCTTTACCATGCATGATAAGGTTAGGAGCAGCAAAATCAGTTGGTTGTTGAGTAATTATGATAGTACCACTATTATATTTACGACTACGTCTTTGAATTTGGGCTAAGAATTCAGCACCTAATTCATTTCTTGATGATAATAATACATGAGCCTCATCTACCGATAATACTGATGTTACAGATTTATCTAAACATAAGCCCCAAGCATATTTTAAAATGTTGAAGAATACTGCATTTCTGATATTATCATCACTATTCATTAAATCTCTAATATTAAATACAATAAATTCACTATTAATATTTAAAGTTGTATGACCATTAAAATAATATCTTAACTCATTTGTAAATGGTCTTATTTTAAGTTCTAGTCTTTCTAATACATCTTTTTCTCTAGTCTTTTCTGGCATTGATAATAATCTACCCCGAATAGTTGCATATAAATCATCAAAAGTTGGATAATCATTACTAGTTAATTTAGTAAAATCAGTATTAAAATCAATTTTAAAGCGACGATATGTATCTTGCAAGACTTCACTAAACATTGTTAATACGTCTTCTTCAATCTCTGGTGAGTAATATTTCATGAAGGCTTTTTGAGATTGAATGGCTCTTGTCAAAATAGTATAACCTAAGCCTTGGGCGATATCTTCTTCATCAGCATCTAGTACAACTTCAAGGGGGTTAATCATTCCGAATTGACCACCTTTACCTAGGTCTAAGAAATCACCGCCTAGGAATCTAGCCATATCTTCAAGTTCACCTTCTGGGTCAATAGCCACTACTTTATAACCATTACGGATATGGCTACGAAGTAATAATTTGGCGGCTGTTGATTTACCAGAACCAGAAGTACCTAAAATAATCATATTACCATTATTTCTGTTATGTTCTTTTTTTACTTGATATAAGAATTGATTAAATAGAACAACACCACCGGAGTAATCTACGCCAAATAAGGTTGAATTGCCAACATCTTTAACACTGTCGAAAATAAATGGGTACATCGCTGCAATAGTTGGACTGGGAATTGGTGTACCAATTCTATCTTCAATATCTTGTTTTGGAAAGATTGGCAAGATTGATTTAAGGACTTTTTCTTGCTCAAACATAAGAGGAATTCCTTGCATACCCATAGCATCTAAGAAACTTCTTACATTCATCTTTTTGTTTTCTAAATCCTCTTTAGAATCACCAATTACCATTAAATGTAATTGAAAATCAAATACTCGAGATTGTGTTGCGGCAAGCATTTGAACAAATTGCTCTAATGATTCATAGTCTTGTCTAATTCTTTCTTGAATTGTTCTATCTTTTTCGTTTTGATATCTTTGTTTTAAATCAGCAATTTCTTTATTAATCATTTTTTGCATGGTAGAAAATTCAAGGGGAATATGCTTTGCTACTACTTTTACCCCGGCAATATTAGAAAGATCAGATAGATAACCTGGTGCTATATATTTTGGAAAACTTACGACAGTAAATATTGTGCAATATTTACCACTTATCATGAAATCTGTTACATCAAATTTCATTCCTTTTGGTGCTAATTCACTTTTAATATTTAACATTAAAACATCACCGTCCCAAAATTAGTTTGTGTACCACCATTTAAGAAGTTATCTAGAACCATTCTTAAATCACTATTTGATACTTGAATAGAATTTAATCCACAGTTTGCTAAACCACTCATTAATGTTCTTAATTTTTTTTGAATTAAATCCATTCTTTTTTCTTTAAATAGGAAGAAATATTCTGTATCAACTACATTGTATTCTGCTCCCATGAAGGCATTAGCCTTATTAATATCTTGCATTATTAATTTTCTAGTTATGTTATTAGTAGTCTTATTATATAAAACTTGTAATTGAGCCAAATATAAGTTTATGTCAACTGGTCTATCAGCAATAATCATCCAGAACTCAAAATCTATTGTATTATAGAAGTTTCTTAATTGAACTATAACGTTATTTCTGGCTCCTTCATCTAGTATAAAGATGTTTTTAGGTTCTACTTTAATTCCACAAACAGAATATCCATTTTCTAATTGAATCATTCCGTTTGTTATATTTTTAACTGGTAACCAATCTTCACAATATCTATTGCTGGTCCCATTTGTCTTCTCGACCGTAGGCATCTTTAACACACCAACCTTTCCATTTATACATTCTTTGATTAAAGAAGAATGCGAATATATTGCCAAGGAATGTCATTACATTGTGGTAATGCATAACCGGCATAACCAAAAACCCAGAAATAAGTAAAGGAGTACATTCGAGTAATATTACATATATGTTATTAGTTTCAAATGCTACTAAAAGTATTATTGTAAATAGTGCTCCTATACTAAATACAATCAAATCCGTAACTGTAAAGAAATTAAATATTAACTGTGATTTCTTTGAGTTAGCCGGTATTAAAAAATTATTCAAAATTCACGCCCTCCCTATTTCTTTCCTTCTTCTTTTTTTCTCATCTCTTCGGCAATTGAATTCATTATTTGAAGAGTTTCAAAATCAGCATCTTTAACTTGTTTTGCAGCATCTAACATATCTGTTAACTTTCCTGATTTTATGTATTTTTCTACCTCTTGGTATCTACTAGGATTTCCACTAAGGTCACCCAATGCTGCTTTTAATTTAGCTTCTAAATCTGCTTGCTTGTTTTCATACTCATGCTTAAAGTCAGTACCAATTATGTCATCAATTTTTTCACTTCTTCCGTGAAGATATTCTTTTAAATAATCCTTATATTGTTTTTCAAATGATTGGGCATCATCATATTCTTGTTTTGCATCCTCTAACATTTTTGCACGTTTTTCTTGTATACTCTTTACATATTCTGGAGTACGAGAGTAATCAGCCTGCAATGAATAAGCCGCTTGTTGGGCTACTCGCGCCGATGCATATTCTTGTTGTGCTTTTTTTAATTCTTCTGTATCTAATCCAGCCTCAGAAATTCGCTTGCTTATTTCGGCAACTTTGGCATCGGCTTCATTTCTAGCCTTAGTTATATATTCACTTGAAAATTTTTCATCGCCAACCATACTTTCTGCTTCTGTATTCAAACGTAAAGCATCATTATACTTTTTTTCTGCGTCACTTGTTCTTCCTTGAACACCATTCCATGATAATTTTGAATGCATATTATTCTCTATATTTCCCAATTTTTTAAAAAATTCTTCAGATTCTGCAGTCTTTTTCTTAGGTGCAAATCCATCTAAATTTAAGGTTTTTGCTTTTTTGGTCATAACATTATCATCAATAGAATCAACTTCCTTTTTGGCTGATTCTACAGCACTTAATCTACCATGTTTACTATTTTGAAAATTATAATTTGCTCGATCAGAAGAAACAAAGTTTTTCCAAGCATCTTTCACATAATCAGCAGCATTCCAATCTTCGTGTGCTCTCGCATTTGCTTGATCAGTTTCGTCCTTTTTCATTCTCTCTTCCACTACTTCTTCAGCAGAATTTGAAATTGCTTTTTTGGTATCAGCCCATTTTTTTACATCTTTTGTACTATTATATCCTTTATAACCACCCTTTACGGTGTCAACTCCAAATGCATTGACGGCTCCTAAGGCTGCTCCTGCTCTAGTAAGAAAATTTTCACCTTTAGTATCTCTAAATTTATTTATTCCCCAGTTTGCTGATTTTGCAGCACTGCTAATTGTACTTCCGGCAGTACCAAGAGCTTGGAACCCGCCTGCTTCAGCAAAGGCATTTCCGAATCCAAGTTTAAAGCCAGAACTATCAAATCCAGGCAATAGATCCTTAATTAATTTAGGTAATTGTTTCAAGAACGCAAATACTCCTACAATAAATGCTGCTTGTGCCAATAATTTAGTAACTGCACCAACAGTCTTTCCACAACTAACCGTACTCATATCACTAAATATCCATGGTCTTAAGTATTTAATTGCATAAAAAGCGAATGACATCGCAATAATTCTCGTAAATACTTCTATAAAACAAGAAGTTGTTTTCTTTAGCCAAGCATCAAAAACTTTTTTTTGATTAGGTAGCACTAACGTTAATATTGGAAGTGGCGCTATTAGTTGTAGATAGGCAAGTTTTACTGCTCTTACACCCATATCTATTACAAAGCCGAGTATTACATATGCACAAAAGGCTCCTGCAATCGTTGATATTAAAAATAAATATCCCAATTTTCCACTATCTATGCTGTCATCAAAGTCACCTAAGGCCTCACTAACAGACTTATTTCCAAGTTCTATATCACTAAAAGCCATAGATAAATTATAGCTACTATCATTATCAGATACTATACTTTTTGCTTCTGCTTCCCAATTAGACTCTCCGTTTTCATCTACGGTAACATTGTCTTCATTTCCTTTAATATAATAGAAACTTTTAAATAAATATAATGACATTTGTGCTCCAACTTTAGAACGAGCATCATCATCTTCAACCACATTGTTTTCTAAGAAAAATTTTGGAATAACATTGTTACATAAAACTCTTGATTGAAATTCATAAGCATAGTCAAATATTGTTGGTACAACTGCTATTCCTATAATAGCCAATGTAATATTTTTTATAATACCAGTAAACGACTTGTTTTTATCTTTTGAGGCATTTTCTGGATTGATTATGGCATTAAGTAACGTGTATGCAACTAAAAATAGTGATACAACTCCAATTAAAATGTAAATTCTATTTGCTAAATTAACCATATCTTGATTTTCAAAAACTCTTATTTCACTAATAAAATTGAATACTTCGTAGCAATAAGATATAATCGCATAAATTATCCCATCTAATGCTAAAAAAATGGTTCTTATAATTTTCATGAATAAGCCAAAGAAATCTAAATCAGTTAAATATTGAAGCATTGTTTTTAATATTAACATATTCTAACCTCCCTACTTACAATCCACACGTACCGTATACATTTATCAACTGCAAAATTTTATCTAATAAAGGTGGAAAAATAAACAATATCAATGCATATATGATTCTTTTGGAAGTAGTTTTCAAAAATTTAGAAAGAGCATCTTTATCATTGCTTGTAACCGCTTTTGTTAAATCCATGACTGATAAGGCTATAACCAATACAGGTCCTAAAAATTGCATAAAATTTAGGATTTTATGTAACATATATGCCAAAGATTTTTTATCGGTTATACTGCCAAAAATACCCACGCATCTTTCATCAACAGTGCCTCCTGGATTATCTGTACCCTGATCATCATCATTATTATTCTGATTGTTATTATTATTGTTATTATTAGAACCATTGTAAGTTGATGCACTTTCATCAACGGCAGCATCAGGGTATAAATCTAATGTAATATTATATTTTACTTTTCCAAAGCCAATCACAAAGGAGCGAGTGCTTGATTCGCAAGTAAAATTAAACGTTCTCTTTTCAGTTGGAACTTTTTTTACTAAAAGATTTCCGAAATTATCATTATTCGTTTGTAATCCCTTTACTTCTAAATATTCACTTGCACTCCCAAGATTACAACTAAATGATGGAGCAAATTCCATTACACCATTTTTCTCGTAAACTGTTTGGGTACGGGTTGCCCCTTTAGTAATAATATAATTTCTATTAACTTCTCTTGTTTTTGCATTAACAACATTCACACTCAATAAAGTTAACATAATTATAAACAGAGAATTAAATATAATATTCTTTTTTTTCATAAAGTACCTCTTACCCCAAGATTATAACATAAAAAAACTAATATTTAAATAAAATATTAGTTTCAATATTAATTAGTTTTAGAACAGAATTTGCTAGAACCATTGCCACCTAAAACATAATCCCAACAGCATCTCCAACCTTTAGCATCTACTGCTTGACCATTAACAGTTGTATCACCGCTACTATTTTGTTCAGTTGCTGCAACAGCATCTAATACAACTCCAACGATTGAAGGTATGAAGAATATTAAGATTGCTGCAACGCAACGCATCGCAAATGACTTTAAATTCTTAGTTACTTCATCTGGTTTACTCGCTACGACTGATTTACCTACGTCTAACATACCAAATACGATTAATAATAGAGGAATAACAATCTTAAAGATAGTTACAACGTACCCTACTAATCTTAATAAAGGTGCTAAGTTACCACAAACGTCAACTTGACTCATAAACATCTCCTCATTTCTCTAAATAAATATTACAATAAAATATATACATTGTCAAGAAAATTACTCGTCTTTAACAATGCCAAATAACTTACCAACTGGCTTTTTAGCTCCACCGGTTGGGGTTTGTTTATCAAAGCCCATTTTATATAATAAGTTATTAAGAATAGGATTTCTTTCTTTCTTATCATCTAAAGGAGGAATAGATTCAAATACTTTACAACGTGATTCATATTCAAAATCTTTTATATCTTTATCCGATAATAAGCATTTATTTAATACTATTTTATAGTTTTTCATCTTCGTTAGAACCATTCTATCGGCTCTAATTAGTTTATTTAACTTAATAGTACTAGGTTCAATTAAATGTAATACTTCACTAATTGATGCTACTTTAGGTGATTCATTTATATCAACTAAAATAATATCATAAGTATTATTAGGATTCTTAATAACAGAATCTAATTCACTAGTAGTTATACTACGCATATCTTGATCATTAAAATACATAAAATCATTTTTATCAACTTCGATAGCCAAGGTTTTATAATTATTTTCTAATTGTTTTTTTAACATATAAGTTAAGGTAGTAGCCCCAGCGTGTTCAGTTAAGTTTTTAATGGCTATTACTCTACTTCCCATAAATATATGATTAATAGAATTATTTAAAAAGTTAGAATTAATATTACCCGGTTCTAAGTTAACATTCATATCAGCATTAGGATTACCTCCTAACATATGATACCTAGCAACATCTTTATAGGTATTAGGGTTATCTATTAAATACATTACTGAATCAATATTTCGGGTAAAATTATATATTCCCATTGAAACTAATTCTGAAAGATATGTGGGCGAGTTAACTTCTTTGGAATCATCAAGAAGTAATATAACTTTGTTCATATCTAAACCAAAAGATAATTTTTGAATATTGTTGATATCTTTATAGTTTTTTACAGCCGTTATATCGAGTATCATCTTATTAAAGAAGAAGTTTTGAAAGTTACTAACGATAACATCAGCATCATATTCACCACGAACATTTTTTATTATATCTATAGGTAAGTTAGTTAACATTTCACTATAGCGATTAGAAATTATGACATTCATAAATTTTTCCTTTCTTTAATATTTATTTTGAATTAAATAAATAGGCGCTAACAATAGCATAAATATTTTAATACTAACACCACATGCGTCTGCTAGTATTGCAATCATATGTTGCATCCATTTCAATAGTTGTACCATTGGCACCGAAATCTATTATATCCCCAATGACTGGTAAATTCAATGAAAAGAAGAGATTAACACTATAATAGCTTCTACCAGTATTTGGAGTATAATATCCAGTTGTTTTTTGAACGCAATAGTAGTATTTTCTTCCGTCTACTGCTTTTTCAAAAGTTTCATTGCTAGTGCTGTCAAGGGTTTTTGCACCATAACTATCCGTTGGACAGTGTCCTTTAGCATTATAATTATTTGACTTTAAATAATTATTTATTACACCTATTGCTCCTGTTGGGCCTTCGGTCATTCCTTCTTTTCTTTCAATAATACTTAAAATATCATTTTTAGCTTTAAATACTTTGTAATAACTTACTGATACTGTTAAGTAAGAAACAAATATTAAAATGAAAATAATAATGATTTGAAATTCCCAGGTTGCTCCAATCGATTCTTTCATCTACAACTACCATCTCCATATTCTTTAGGACAATAAATCATTCTGGTACTCCCTTTTAAATTAAAGTTAAATATGGTGTTTATAATAGGCATATCAACAGAGAAAAATACTTTTATATCATAGTAGGCAGCTCTAGGAAACTGACCTGAAGATTCGTTAATGTCATGTCTAGCAATACAAATCATTCCCTTTTGACCATTAGTTTGTAGTCCTTCTTTTTGTGTTATAGCAAAATCCGTTATAGAAGAGATATCTTCATTATCACATTTACCACTTGAACGATAACCAACTTCACTCATGTAGTCTTGAATTTCGGTAACAGCTTGAGAATTTATACCACCGTTTTTCTGTATAATACTTATTACTTGGTTTTTGACGTTATATGCTTTTGTTTGATTTAGGGTAATGCATAAATAACCCGTAAATACTAAAATAAAAAGTATTACAATATTGGTTAAACTTAAAATTCCAACAGATTCCTTCATATTCTTTTATCCCTTCCAAACACAATCAAATGTCTTATTTTTATCCTTATACCAACATCTAACTGTAGTACAGCCGTCTGGTTCTGTACATTTTTCACATACAGCGGCAGCACATTTAGTATTAGCAGTCATATTATTTTTTATAGTAGGCCATATCAAGGTATAGAAAAAAGCCATAAGTGCTGCTACGGCCATAACTACTACTACAGTTAAATTTAGTTCACCACTGGCTTCTTTCATCTTTTTATTCTCCTATTTTATTATCTTATTGTTGACCATTTGTTTTGCTGTTATTTGGACAAGTAATAGTTTCTACTGTATCAGATGTTGGATCTGCTTGATAATCACATTTACACGTACTTCCAGTACAATTACAATTAATTGCTGAAGAACATTTTGTACTATTTAAAATGTTTGTTTTAATAGCTGGCCAAATGAATGCATAGAAGAATGCGGCTACTGCAGCAATTGCTACTACTGTTACAACAGTCATATTTAATTCACCAGTTGCTTCTTTCATATATTATTCCTCCTATCTTATAAGAATATTATATAATTTTTTTATTTCATACGCAAGTAGTTGTAATTATTTTTTTATTTAAGAAAAAAATCAACTACATATTTACTTTTAAATAATAGCTGATTTTTAAAATTATTTTTAACATTTTTGCAGTTTTTTTGCAAATTTGCAATTAATATTATCAAATCTTGCAATTATTTTTATTTTATTATGTTCTCTTTTTTCAAAATAAAACTTTCAAGTTTGATAATCTTATTTTACTATCACTAGAAAGTAAATTCAAATAAAATATTATTGCGGATTTACTGCATTTTTTTTTGCAGATTTTGCAGATTTTTTGCAGATTTTTTGCAGATTAGATTTATTTATCATCTTTTTTCCAAAGTGAGCCACTTTTAATTCCAATGTTGGCTATCATTCCTTCATTTTTTAACTTGGTTAACATATATCTAACCTTGTTATCAAGCTCTTTTTCTTCCTTGCCTTCAAGTAACGGATACATAAATTTGTTTATTTTCTTTCTCGTGAATCCATTGTTGTTTTTAATAAATTCATATAGCATTTTTTCAGCTTCTGTCAAATTAAGCTCTTGTTCCGTATCTTCTAAATCATTATTATAAACAACTTCTGCTCTAAAAATATCATCATCATAGAATACTGGCTCTTTTCCACTATAAATTTTACTGTATTTAGTTATCTTCTTTATACCGGAGCCAAATTCTTCTGCTAAGCCTATTTCTTTAAAAACGCTGGCAATCTTAGGATTTTTCGGATATGACGCATAATTATTTAAGTCTATATATCCTATTGTTTTTGGCTTATTGGCATTTTCAGTAATTATAGAGCTTTTAGTAATAATTAATTTAGCTGGATATGGATTAGATAATTCTCTGTGAATTAACAAATTTACGCATAATTCTCTAGCTATTATATCTCTTATACTAATTCTAATATTATTTTCTAGATAAAATTTATCGTTAAGATGTTTAGCAATAAAATTAGTTAGTCTTTCATAGCTTTCTAATAAATTGGTTCTTATATCATCTCTATCATCATATCTTTCAGTGTCATTTATTTGTAGTACAGCATCCGTTCGATAATAAGATAAAACAGAAGAAATCGTTTCATCTTTACCAAACAATAATATACATGCTAAGTTAAAACCTTCTTGCCCAGTTTGATAATCCTTCTCATAAAGGGAAGCACTTTTTAATAATTCTATGTCGCTCATTGTAGCCCAAGGATGATTCACTACACGATTAGTAGCCATTTTTCTTACCTTATCAATTAAATCACTGCGTAAGTCATCCATAGTTGCATACGGATAAATTTTATTTTCTAAATAAGTATTACTTTTTCTAATATATAAATTAGCTACTAAACTGGTATTATTGGTAATATCGTAGTCGCCGTCCTGATTTCTATCAAAAATTTTATTAGCACTTCTATGAACATCAGAACTTTCATAGACATAAATATACAAAATGATTTTTTCTTGGTATTGGTACTCTTTAATTTCAAGATAAACATTTGGATATATTTTTTGAGAATTATTGCAAAGATTGTCAAAATCCTTTTTTAGCCCTTTTATTTTGTCTTGAGGAATGCCTATAATATTGCCTTTATCATTAACTCCTAAAAATATATGGCCGCCATTACGATTTAACATGGCACATATTGTTTCGAATAGGGTTTTTGGTAGTGTATTTTGGCATTCTTTAAATTCTACTTTTACATTTTCTCCTGAATTTATTAATTTCAAAAGGTTATTGGGAATAGTTTCTATTTCGTTTAACATTGTTATCACCTTCTTTGATTATACTTGATTTTCGCATTTTTAACAATGACTCTAGAAACTAATTTTGGCAAAAAAGAATTTGGTTTAAACTAATAATTAATCCAATCTAGATATGAATGTATTATTATCTTTTCACTTCATTTTTTCTTCAAAGTGAAAAAACTTTGAATTTAGTCATATTTTTTTCATTTAAATGAAAATATTTGCAATTTTGTAAAGTTTTTCCAGTGCACTGGAAAAACTTTTAAATTATTGCTTTTTTTCCAGTATATCAAAAAAACTTTTAAATAGAATTAAAATACATTCAAGCATGTTATGAAATAACTAGAGAAAGAGAGTTCGGAACTTATAAAAACATTGATGATAATTATCCTAAGTATGTCATATCAAAGAATAAAGAAGATTATTCACAAGATGGAATTATTCATTTAAATATATTTAAATTCTTAATGGATGATGATTTTTAAATTTTTATGAATTATATTTTATGTGCTTACTCAATAAAAAAATCTGAATTAATGATAAAGTTAAAAAAATCATTAATTCAGATTTTTGCATATATATTGAAAATATTTTTTTTAGCACATGATATTCATAACAAAATTTTCATAAAATTGTTTACTTTTTCTTCAATTTCCATAATTCTAGCATACTTATATAACTTAAATGTATCATGTTTTTGAACTATGTAATACTCATTAAAAGCATACTTAATAATATTATCTAGACTTACCACTACTCATCGTTTCAGACTCACTTCTAAATGAACTCATCTTAATAGCTATATCTTTACTACGAATCTGATTTTCAATTATTCTTAATTTTTGTAAAAATAACATTTCTTTTTCTTTACTCAGAAACTTTTGATAACGATTAAGAAGAATACTTTTTAGCATAGCAACTTCATCAAGTACTATGGCTGTATCGGTACTAGAAGCATCTTCGTCATTTATAACATACTGGGCATATTTTAAAAGTGCTTTAAACTTATCTTGAAATTTTATTGACAAGATATTATCAACTAACACTGGATTTACTACTACTACTTTATTAACACTAATAAGTGTTTTTTCTTTTTTAGGATTAAATTTATACCCTTCAAAATCAGGTGTACTATAAAGGGATAATTTATCTTCATTTTTCTTTAGTACATAGGCCATAATGCTTTTATATCTTAAAACTTTTTAATCATTTTAAGATTTACCCTTTCTATAATATTTTAGTTATTGTTATTTTTACTTAATAAGTCTGGTCTTAATTCTTTGGTTTTTTTTATACGCATATTATCTCGCCATTTTTTTATTTCGGCATGGTTACCGCTTAGTAAGACATCTGGTACCTTCATTCCTCTAAATTCTGCTGGTTTAGTATAAGTTGGATAATCAAGAAGGTTATTTTCAAAGGACTCACTACTTAAAGAATCATTATTTATTGCGCCGTCTAGTAGTCTTACAACGGAATCGGTAATGACGCAAGCTGCAAGTTCACCGCCGGTCAAAATGTAATCACCAATACTAATTTCTAAATCAGCAAGGGTCCTAATTCGTTCATCAAATCCTTCGTAATGACCACAGATGATAATAAGATGTTTACTTGTCTTCAAACTCTTAGCCATACTTTGATTATAGGTTTTACCGTCAGGTGTTACTAGGATTACTAAGGAATCAGGAGTTTTTATTTCATCAAGGCAACGGAAAATTGGTTCGCATTGTAATACCATACCAGCACCGCCACCATAAGGTGTATCATCGACTTGGTTATTGCTACGTAATGAATACTTACGAAAATCATGAATATTAATAGTTACTAATCCTTTATTAATACTACGTTTAATAATAGATTCATTTAGGAAACCACTTATCATATCAGGAAATAAAGTTAAAATATCAATTATCATAGAATTAAATCACTCCCCCCTTCTGTTATTATTTTTTTATTTTTAGTATCTACTTTTTTAATATAATGCGATTTTAAAGGAATATAGAACTCTTTTTGCCCCACTATGTCTAATAAGGTATTACCATTATCTAAATAATAGTCTTTAACTGTTCCAATTTTTTTATCATTATCATAGACGTCTAACCCAATTAAGTCACTTAGAATATAAGAATCATTTTTAATATCTAAGATATCTCTTTTAACATAGACAAGTAATCCTTTTAAATCAAGTACTTCGTTAATATTAGAGATACCCGCAAAGGTTACCATATCAAACATTTTATGATGACGATACCCAGTAATTATAAATTCTTTTTTTTCAGGGCCGATATAAAGTTTAACATCTTTTTTAAATACTTTGTTTTTTAATTCAAAATCACTTAGTATTCTTAGTTCACCCTTAATACCATGGGTATTAACAATTTTTCCTACACATACATAATCATTCATAGTCATTTTTACTCATTTCATACATTATTATTGATGCTGCTATACCGGCATTTAAGCTTTCAGCGTTTGGGGACATAGGTATATAAATATTTTGGTCAACTAAAGTTTTTAGGCAATCTTTCATACCAGTTCCTTCATTTCCAATGATAATAGCATATTTTTTAGGAAATTTAATATCACCAACAATACTTCCATTTACAACATTAGTTCCGTAGATAGTATAGTTATTATTTTTTAACTCAGGTAAGAAGGCATTTAAATCTTTACGTAAGATATTTAGTTTAAAAAGCATGCCTTCACTAGAACGAATAGTTTTATCATTATATAAATCAACACAGTCATTACCCAAAATAAGAGTATCTAAGTTAAAGGCAACAGCACTTCTAATAATAGTACCTAAGTTACCAGGGTCTTGAATATTATCTAAAATAAGCAAGCGATTGCCATAATTTAAAGTGGGTAGTTTTTTTACTAGTCCTAAAAAGTTACTGGGACTTTCTAATGAACTTATTTTATTCATTATTTCTTTAGTTATTTGATACTTATTTATTTTATCATCTTCTAAGATATTAGAATCAATATTAGTATCTAGCAAATAAACTTCGGTTAAAAAGCCACTTTTATAGGCTTCTTCAACAAGATGTTTAGTTTCTATAATAAAAATACCTTCTTCATCACGGAATTTTTTGCTTTTTAATTTATTTATATATTTTGTTTTTTTATTTTCTAAACTAGTTATTATGTCCATAAAATCCCCTCTAACTCCTTAATTTTATCACAATTTTAATTATTTAAATACTTCTTTTTTTATTAAATTATAGATTTCTTCATGAATATCTAGCATATCTTTTAAATGTTCATTTTTAACACAACTGATAATATGATGATGATTAATACCGGCTAGTTCTAAGTAGGTTTCTTCGCTATTTTTTATATAAAGAGGTGAATCTTTGGTATCATCGTAGCCAATGCGTCCTCTTTTTAATTCCATAACCATTTTATAGGGCATGTGTAAGAGAATGGTGAAATCAGGATGTGGTAATTCTAGAAGGTCGTATTCTAAAGTTTCTAACCATTTATAAAGTTTTAAGCGTTCTTCTTTATCTTGAATTTTACAGCCTTGGTAAGCCATATTGGATTCGACATAACGGTCTAGGATGACATCATAGCCTTCTTTTAGGTAGCTGTCTATCATTTTATAATTGTATTTACGGTCAGCAGCATAGTAAAGAGCCGCTACTTTAGGGTCAACTTCGGTTATTTTTTCTTTAAAATACGAAGGACAAATGTATTCTTTTCCAATATAAGGTCCGCCGATAATTTTACCAGTTGGGGAGTCGTACATTGGAAAAGCAAAATGTTCAACTTTTCGGCCTTCTTTACGAAGTCTTTGGACAAGTAAATGAACTTGGGTATCTTTGCCAGAACATTCGGTTCCTTCGATTACAATGATTTTTCCACGCATAACATCACCTTATGTACTTAATATACCACAAGTTATAGGGCTTGGCAATTATTAGAAAAGATGATATCGGACTGTTTTCAAGTGGTAAATAAGTAAAAAAAACTTAAGCATTGGATTTACTTAAGTTCATTAATAATAATGAAGTTGAAAAGTTATACTTCATATATTAATAGTTCAATTTTTGAACTGAAAAATGAATCAGTGACATTCAGGCTTCTTTGTGCAAGGCCTTTATTTCCTCAATAGGTAATTCAACTCCCTCGGATATAACATTATCAGGCAAATCTATTTTTATAAGGTTTTTGGCAATTTCTATTGCCTTTTCCTTGAAACCTTGCTCAATGCCAACGGCAACTCCAGAATCGTGTGCCTCTTCAAGCTCGGTGTTTCTAATCATTTCACGCATATTCTCTTGGTCAAACATAGTAACCATTTCATCATCACTTGATAATTCTTTAGCACAATTTACAAAGCTTTTGTTTTCTTCTTTACTCATAAATAATTAAACCTCTTGGCGCAACTTTTTAACTTCTTCGATAGATAATTCAGCTCCATTGGCAATTTGCTCATCATTTAAACCCATTTTTATAAGATTTTTGGCAATTTGTATCGCCTTTTCTTTAGAACCTTGCTCAATGCCAACGGCAACTCCAGAATCGTGTGCCTCTTCAAGCTCGGTGTTTCTAATCATTTCATGCATATTCTCTTGGTCAAACATAGTAACCATTTCATCATCACTTGATAACTCTTTAGCACGATTTACAAAGTTTTTTGATTCTTCTTTACTCATAAAACAATCAGTCTCCTTTTTTAAATCTGATAGATTAGTAGCAGTAAATATTCTACATATCCTTGCAATATTCTCCTCAAATTCATCATTGTAATTATATCGCTTATCAAGGCCTTTGGCTATATTAATATTGAAAACTTTGATTATTTCTGTCATGATTTCATCATCTTGATTTTTTATATAACCAATATCAATAAAGTTTTTTTGCATTTTATTAGTATTATTAAAGTTAATTAAAACCGTGGTTTTAATATTTTTGTAAGTAGTATCTCCTACCTTTAAAGAACCTGAAGCTACCTTAAACAAATAAATATAATTTCTTTCTATCATCACCTTTTTGGAATTCATTTCCACTATAATTTTATTACCATTATAATCAAGTAAAACATCAACATGGCTATCCATATCTTTATAGTGTTTCTTTCATAATTCTTTTGATAAATGTTTAACTTTACCTTTAATCTCGCTAAGACTTTTATCCATGACTACCGACACAAGAAGTTCCACCAAAGGCATACCTTCATCAGAACTAATCATACTCCGGTAAATAGGGTCAAATAGCATAGAGATAATTTTATCTTTCTTCTTCTTTTCACCCCCAGTCGTTTCTTTTAAAAACAGTTCATTTAAATCCACATGAACCCCCAATTCTAAGAAGAGTATTATTTACCCTTCTAATTATATTTATTGGAAAGCAACTGCCAATTTCCTTCAAAGATTTTAACATTTCATTATAAATTAACAACTTTCTACTAAACTAGACACTTTTTTGACACTATTTTTATAAAAGATACTATTCTGGGAGTGGAGGGTGGGAAGTAATAATAAATTAGAAAAAAAGAAAAAAAGAAGAATTTCTCCTCCTTAAAATTTAACTTTAACGTTTTCACGTTCTTCTTCAGTTGCATTAAAGTAAGCACTAGTTTTAAAACCAAACATACCTGCTACAATGTTACTTGGGAAGATTTCTACTTTGTTATTATATTTCATAACCACATCATTATAAAATTGACGAGCATAAGATATTTTGTCTTCAGTTTCAGTTAAAGTAGTTTGTAGTTCTCTAAAACTTGTATCAGCTTTTAATTCTGGATAGGATTCAGCTAGCGCAAATAATTTAGTAACAACTTTATTCAAGTCATTATTTGCTTCGATTTTACCTTCAGGAGTATCGCTTGATAAGTATTCATTACGAGCTTTTACTACGGCTTCTAGGGTATCTTTTTCATGAGAAGCATAACCTTTTACTGTTTCGACTAAGTTAGGAATTAAGTCAAATCTTCTTTTTAATTGAACATCAATTTGGGACCATTGGTCTTTTACTCTATTTCGTAGGACTACTAGATTGTTGTAAGTTGAACCTAAATAGAAAAGAATTAAGACAACAATGATTATTAAAATAATCCACCACATATTATCCTCCTATAAATATAGTATAACATAAATTATATAAATATTAAAAAAAACTACTATTTGCGTAGTAGTCGTAAAACTATTTAGTTGTTTCTTCTGTAGTTTCTTTATTTAAAACATCTTTGCCTTTGTAGAACCCACATGCCATACATGCACGATGAGGTTGGATAGTAGCACCACATTTAGGACATGTAGTTAATGCTCCAACTTCTTTTTTTAAGTGAGTACGACGCATTCTTTTTTTAGTTTTACTTGTTCTTCTAAATGGAACTGCCATAATTTCACTCCTTCCCTTCATCAAGTAGAGTTCTAAAACACTCTAATCTTGGATCATCTTTTTTGGAATTTTCATCTCTTACTTCCCAAAACTCGCCTTTTTTAGTTTTTACTTCATTATCTTTTGAAACAACGATGGGAACTTCCAGTACAATATTCTCCCATAAAACTTCTTTTAGGTCAAGACTATTTTGGGGCTTTTTGCCCTTTTTTTCATCTTCTGTGGAAAAATCTGCAAGTATTTCGTCTAAGTCTATGTTAAATGGATAATCAATTAGGTCGCCACTATAACCGTCTACTAAAGTCATATTGCCTTTAACATTACCAGCAAATATTACTTCTTTAGTTAAGCTATAGTAAATACGGCCACTTACCTTGACATTATCAAGTTTTTTGATTTCACTAACACGTAAATACTCTTCATCAAAAGATATAGTTGTATCTATAAGGATGCCTTGTTCGGTAATTTTATTTAAATCAAACTCCATAAACTATATAATTAATTAAATATAATAAAATATTTAATTAATTTCTCCTTCGTAGTTAAGATTATATACTAAAAAGATATTTTATGCAAGAGAATACTTGTGATTTTTTTAGGTTTAGGATATACTCTTTTTGGAAATACAAGAAGGTTTTTAAATTTAGAAAGAGGATGAAGAGGTGCAAATTATTGGTCTTATTGCAGAATATAATCCCTTACATAATGGACATATTTATCAAATTAAGAAAATTAAAGAATTATACCCAGATAGTTTAATTGTTTTATGTTTAGGAAGCTATTTTACAGAACGCGGTGATATTGGTATTTTAACTAAGGAAGATAAAGTTAAAATGAGCTTGGATTATGGTATAGATTTAGTTGTGGAGCTACCTATTATATATACGGTTCAAAGTGCTGATACGTTTGCTTATCATAGTATTAAGATTTTAAATTATCTTGGTATTGATACTTTGGTGTTTGGTAGCGAAAGTAATAATGTGGATTTATTAAAAAAGTTAGCAAATAAACAAGATGATATAAAGTATCAAGAAAAGGTAAAAGAGTATTTAGATAAGGGTTATAATTACCCTTCAGCCCTAGCTAAAGCTTTAGAAGTTGATTTTGAATTTAAAGCTAATGATTTACTAGGAATTGCTTATTTAAAAGCGATAAATAAAATTAATAAGAATATTAAAGTTTACACGATTAAAAGAACTAATGATTATTTAGATACCGAAAGTAATGAAAATGTAGTTAGTGCTAGTAATATAAGGAAGCGTTTCTTAAACAGTGAAGATGTTAATAAACTTACTCCTTGTAGTAAATTACTAGTTAAACCAAATTATGATTTATATTTTAAAATGTTAAAATTAAAAATTATGACTTCTAGCTGTTTAGATAGCTATTTAGATGTTAGTGAAGGTATTGATAATTTGTTAAAAAAAGTTATTATGAATTGTAATTCTTTAGAAGAATTTATTTTGAAAATTAAGACAAAACGTTATACTTATAACAGGTTAAATAGAATGTTTTTACATATTGTTTTAGAAATTAAAAAAGATTATCAAGATGAGAATTATTTAAGGATTCTAGGTTTTACTAAAAAAGGTCAAGAGTATATAAAGGCTAAAAATATAAAGGAAAATTATAAAAATACGAATTGCTATAGTTTAGAACTCAAAGGTAGTTGTCTTTATGATATGTTAACAAATAAAAATACTTATAATTTTGAAGTACGTAATCAACCAATTATTAAAGATTAATACTGATTATATTTTGATAGAAATTTTATTTATTTAGTTTTTTATGAATACCTAGTACTTTTTTTAATATTTAGAATCATAATTACATTGTTAAATTAAAAAGAATCAAGTAGTATACCGGATATGGTAGTAATTACTTGATTTTTTCTTTTAACATTTTTTATAAATTTTGATTTTACTTTATTGCTTAGATTTTAATTTTTAACTTTTTAATTTATATTTGTTTTTAAATTTTTCTAGTTAATCTTAAACCAGGTTCTTCTTTAGCTAGTATTTCTTCAGTCCAAGGTTTTATATACTCTTCGTCTATATATAAATTATCAGGCAAACCACGACCTAAAAGGTTCTTTTTATTAGCGCCATGATAATCACTACCACCGGAAATAAATAAGCCTTTTTCTTTGGCAAGGTTTTCTAGATAAGTTGATTGTTCTGGACTAAATGTTGGATAAAAACATTCAATACCGTCAATGCCGTTACTTTCTAGAAGTTTTTGTAAAATACTATCAGACATTTTAGCATATTGATAAATATGAGGTATAAATACTAAGCCATCACAATCTTTGATTAACTGCATAACTTCAGCATATTTAGGATAAAATTCAAAGTCAACAAAGAAACGACTTTCAGGATTAGAAAACCATTCACGATATAAGCCAGATTTTCCTTGATGTGGAAATGTATCGTCTAGTAAACATTCATGATTGTATGAATAATTTTCTTTGTCATCCTTTAGGGCATTAGTAACAAAAGTAGCTGGTTGAACCATTCTATCAACATAATATTTTGGTAAATCTTCAGAAATTTTAATACCTTTTTGTCTTAAAGTGGCAATAATAGCCTTTAAGTATTCATAATTAAGTTGGGTTTTCTCTTGATAATATTCTGGTAATAAGGCACGCATTTTGGCAATATCAATTCCATAGCCAAGGAGTTCGATTTCTCTTTTATTGCAAATTGTTTTTAGTTCAATTCCTGGAATCATGTTTCCAGAGAAAAACTTGCGGTTAGCTATGATTTCTGGATAAGCTCCAACGCTTTCATGGTCAGTTATTGCAATAGTTTCTAAACCCAAGCTTTCAGCTTCTTGCAAAACTTCTGTTGGAGTTTTAGTTCCGTCAGAACTAGTAGTATGAATATGTAAATCTATTTTATTTGTCATAAATAATTACTTCCTATCTTGTAAAATATAATCGGTGCAACTGTAATTTAATATAACATCTTTATCTTACGATTAAAAATAAATTTTAGTTATAGGAATAATAATTTTAGTTATATTTAGGATGAGAAAACTAAATTGTCGAAAAAAAAAACTTGAAAAAGTCAAAAAAACCAAGAAGCAAAGATTCATTCATCAATAGGAACTTCGTTTCTTGATTTTATTATTTTATTTTAGAATTTATAACAAATTATCTTTTAATTTAATATTATTATTTTTATCTTTTAAATTTATAACAACATTGATTATCTAACAACAATGTTAACAATTTTACCTTTTATAGCAATTACTTTAACTATTTCTTTTCCTTCAGTAAATTTCTTAACATTTTCTTCGGCTAAAGCTTTTTCTTTTAAAGTATCTTCAGAATCATTAATATTTACTTTAATAGTAGCACGTAATTTACCATTTACTTGAACACCAATTTCTTTCTCTTCATCAATAGTTTTAGCATCATCATATGTTGGCCAAGCTGATTCACAGATTGGTTTGAAACCGATTTGCTCATTTAATTCTTCTGTAATATGTGGAGCCATTGGGTTAAGTAATGTTAATAACAAGTTATAATCCATTTGGGTTATTTCCTCTTTAGCATCATAGGCATTAGCTAATATCATTAAACTAGATACAACAGTGTTATAACCCATTGTAGTTAAGTCATTTGTAACTTTCTTAATTGTTTTGTGTTCAATACTCTCTAAATCTTTAGAGTATCCTTCTTCTTTATTAACTTTATCTTTTAAACGGATAATTTTTTCAATGAAACGTTTGCAACCTCTTAGAGAATCTGTTGACCATGGAGCATCCATTTGATAATCGCCCATGAACATTTCATAAACTCTTAAAATGTCAGCACCATATTCATTAACGATATCATCAGGATTAATAACGTTTCCTTTAGATTTACTCATTTTTTGATTATCTGGTCCTAAAACCATACCATGAGAAACACGAGTCCAAATCATTTCTTTATGAGGAACTAGACCAATGTTATATAAGAATTGAACCCAGAATCTAGCATATAGTAAGTGTCTTGCCGTATGTTCCATACCACCGTTATACCAATCAACACGATTCCAATATTTCATTGCATCGAAATCAGCAAAGCATGAATCATTATGAGCATCCATGAATCTTAAGAAATACCAGCTAGAACCAGCCCAGTTTGGCATAGTATCTGTTTCTCTTTTAGCATCGCCACCACATTTTGGACATTTGCAATTAACCCAGTCGGTAATTTTAGCAAGTGGAGACTCTCCATTATCAGTTGGTTCATATTCAGCAACATCAGGAAGCAACAAAGGTAATTCATCTTCTGGAACTGGTTGCCAACCACAGGTCTCACAATAAATCATTGGAATTGGTTCGCCCCAGAATCTTTGACGAGAGAATATCCAATCGCGCATTTTATAGTTATTAACGCGACGAGCAATACCCTTTTCTTCTAAGTACTTAGTGATAGCTTCTTTAGCATCCATAACCGATAGACCAGTAAATTTACCACTGTTAATAAGTTTGGCATCTTTATTATTTAAGTATTCTTCTTTAGCATAAGCACTCTTACTAATATCGCCACCAGTTATTACTTCAACCATTGGAATATCATGTACTTTGGAATATTCATAATCTCTTTGGTCGTGAGCAGGAACAGCCATAACAGCACCAGTACCATAATCACCTAAAACGAAATCACCTAAGAAGATAGGAACTTCCGCACCAGTTACTGGGTTGATAGCTTTAATACCTTTAACTAGACAACCAGTCTTACCTTTATTAAGTTCAGTACGGTCCATATTAGATTTTTTAGCTGTTTCTTCAATATAAGCAAGGACTTCCTCTTTATTTTCAACACGAGGCATTAATTCTTTAATAAGTTTGCCATCTGGTGCAATAACGAAGAAAGTTATACCAAAAATAGTTTCGATACAAGTTGTAAATATTTGGAATTTGCCGCCACCGACAATATCAATATCTACTTCAACACCGGTTGATTTACCTATCCAGTTAATTTGACCTAATTTTACTTTAGGAGCAAAGTTTGTATCATCTAAACCTTTAAGTAAGTCCTCGGCATAGCTACTCATTTTTAGCATCCATTGTGATTTTTCTTTTTGAACAACAGGACTACCGCATCTTTCACAAACACCACCAGCAGCATCTTCATTAGAAAGTACGGTCTTACAATTTGGACACCAGTTTACTGGGACAGTTGCTTTATAAGCCATATCATGTTTATAAAATTGTAAGAATTGCCATTGAGTCCACTTATAATATTCTGGGTCAGTTGTTGAAAATTCTCTTGACCAATCAAAACTAAAACCTAAAGATTGCATTTGTTTTTTAAAGTTAGCAATATTGGCTTTTACTGCGTCTTTTGGATGAATATGATTTTTTATAGCATATTGTTCAGCTGGCGCACCAAAGGCATCCCAACCCATTGGAAACAAGACGTTAAATCCTTGCATCCTTTTCATTCTTGATAAGGCATCCAAGGCTGTATAACTACGAACATGTCCGACATGAAGACCAGCTCCTGATGGATAAGGAAACTCAACTAAAGCATAGAAAGGTGTTTTACTACTACCAGTTACAGCTTTAAAAGTTTCATGTTCTTCCCAATATTTTTGCCATTTTTTTTCTATTTCTTTATAATTACTACTCATTTTCTTTTCCCCATTTCTTGTTTAAATGTCTTCCTACTATTTCAAATATACTATAAATTAGACCAAAGAGGATGACAAAGCCGATTGCTAATTGATAATACATTTTCAGTGGGATATTACAAATTATTGTTGATGTTAAGCTAATAATAAAGGCATTACAGAAGCTCGTCCATCTTAATAATTCTTGATAATCTACTTTTTTCTCATCTAAATTATAACGAATAATCATTAATTTACCTTCGTTAGTATATTTAAATGGTTTTTCTTTCTTACCCTTCTTACCTTTAGTAGAAGTTTTATCTTTATTTTTTTCTTTAGGTACTTTAATACGTCCCGCAATATAATAACAGAAGATGTATACTATTAAGAAAACAACAATAAAGAAAATTAAATTATAAACTATTCCATTCATATTAACCTACTTTCTAGTATTTATATTTAATAATGGCTTTTACTTGGCTTTTTTAATTTAATAGACTATAAAGCTTTATATAAAAAAACACGTAAAACACCCAATAAGGACGAATTTACGTGGTACCACCTTAACATTATACTCTTAATTGATATAGGAATTACCCATTTAAACTAATTTAAACAAGTTCATATAATATTATATTTGTTTTCACCAACCACAAACTCTCTTTAATAATATTTTTATATTACTACTTTTAAATTTCTTTTTTCGTTTACAAGTCATATTATATACTTAAATATTCTAATTAAGCAAGCCTTTTTAGATAATTTTATTACATATTATAGAATTTATTAGTTTTACCATTACCGCGAAAGCTATTATAACTAGTAGTTCTAGAATCATTATCTAATAAATTATATATTGCAATTAATTGGTCATCAGATATATAATCACTGATATTACCATTTTTAAAAGCTTTAATTATTTCATTATAGTTTTTATTTTCATAACCAGCATATTGATTTTTAGCAGAAATTACTGATATAACATCATGACCACCAAATCTTCCGTCATCAACACGATTTAAAACGGATGAGACTACATTGGAAACATTTTCAACACAGTGTTCTTTAGTTTTACCACCGCCTTCAGCGAATGCTAAGGCAACTACTTTAATATAAGTATCATAATCAGGAGCATAAGTTGTAGCAGCAAAATTATTTTTATCTTTAATAGCGCTTGTAGTTGAGTTTTCTTCATCTAAATCGAAATCCATTATTTCTAAATTACTATCAGTTGTAATATTACTTGCAAGTGGGCTGCTAGTATTTAAGTGTTCATTATCAAGATTTTTTTCCATATTATTAGTATTAATTTTAACAGTTTCTATTTTTTCTTCATTCATATTATTTCATTCTTTCCTATTAAAAATTAACATAATACTTATAATTTGGCAATAATTTTTTTAGATTATTAATCTTGATTAGCCTTTTTTACTTCATCTTGATAAGGTTTTAAGGCATTATCCCAAGAAGAATAATAATCATCACCCCGATGGTCTTTTAATATATCTAATTTACTTAAATAATTTCCCAAGTAAGTACTAACTTTATAGGCACCATAGTAATTTAAATGATCACCCATATCTCTAGTATCTTTACTCCAATCAATCATGGCTTTATTATCAATATTTAAATCTAAATACTTAATTTTATTTTGTCTTGCATAATGTTTAATCCCGTTATGACGACGATAATTCCAATTAACAGTACTAGGTGTACTAACTAATATAAAGGAAATATCATTTTCATCACACTTCTTTTTAATTAAATCTAAATAATATTTATTTATTTTATCTATTTTTTCACTTTCTTCAGTATATTCCATATAATTAGAATTAGTTGCAGGATTTATATTTAAAGAAAAATCATAGCCTTTAAAAGTATCGGTATAATTATAAGCCATTTCCATCTTAAAATCTTGCATAGTCATTTGCTTCCAGCGATTATGATAATGAAATACAGGAATAAACTCTCCCATCCAAAAGCGAAAATTATAACTGATAGGTATTTTTCGATAAATGGCATCGGTTTCTAGAATTAGAACTTTTAGTTTTTGTTTAGTAAGAGTTTTTAGAAAATAGTTATAACTATCATATAAATATTGACCAGAGGTACCACTAACATACATAGTATAACCATAATCTTTATATATTTCTAAGGGACTAATTGATGCAAAGGATTCACTATCACCGATTACTAAGGCATCAATAGAATTTTCTTTTTCAGCAAGAGGGCCGCTGGCATTATCTATGTGTTTATCAGGACTAAGAGTGCCATTGTTTTTAGGACTAACTATATAAGATGCTATTATAAGTAGCAAGAAAAGAATAAGGAAAAAAACGATGACTTTTAAAATTTTTTTCATGATACCTCCTAAAAGTTAGCATATAAAGGATCTACAGGGATATAACCATCACCATAAGCCCCAAATATAACAATAAATAGTATTAAAGCATAATATAAAGTCCAACGAATATAAATTGGTTTTTTACTAATAGCCTCTCTAATGTTAATACCTTTTTCTTTTAAGATACTAATAATTAAAACTATTAGTAGGGTAACAATTATTATTCGAAAATCAAATTTATCTAAACCTAATTTTAAAATATTTTCTGAAAAATCATTTAAATTAAAGGTAGTAAATATCTTTTTAAACATCGAAAATCCTGCCTGCAGGCCATGAGCACGGAAAAATAATTCACCAAAAATTACTAAAACGGTAGTTTTAAACATTTCTAAAAGACGATAGAAAAAATTATTGCGGTTAATATGAAGAAGTTTCAAAATCTTAAGAATTACGGGTGAAAATAAATCTGCTAGCACTATTAAAGTAAAATGATAAAGACCAAAGAAGATATAATTCCAAGCAGCCCCATGCCACAAACCATTTAAAAGCCAAACTACTAAGAGGGCGATAGCGCCACTTAAAAGAGGACCAAAATGATTACCAAAATGTTTACGACCGAAATTAGTCAGTTTTTTTAAACTTTTAGATAAGGATAATGGATAAAAAACATAATCTCTTAAGAAGGCTCCTAAAGTAATATGCCATCTACTCCAAAATTCACTAATATTTTTGGAAAAGAAAGGTTGCTTAAAGTTTTCTGGTAATTTAACTCCAAATATTTCAGCACTACCAATTACAATATCCATTGTTCCTGCAAAGTCCATATATAATTGAATCGTATAAAAGCAAGCCCCTGCTAAAATAACGGCTCCGCCAAGACTAGGATAGTTACTAAATATATTTTTTACGATAATATTTAGCCTGTCGGCCACAATCATTTTCTTTAACATACCAAATAAAATTCGTTGATAACCAAAAGTTAAATTTTGATAGTTAAGAGGTTGCCCGCTATATAATTTTTCAGCGGTATCTTTATAACGACTAATTGGTCCTTCCATGATACTAGGAAAAAAGGCTAAATAAAGCATTAATCTTCCTAGATTATCATCAGCAGCAATGGTCCCATTTTTAACATCAATAATATAGCTTAAGGCTTGAAGTGTGTAAAAGGAAATACCAATAGGCATAATATAATGGGGAACTTTTAACTGGTAATTTAAGTGAATCAGATTTAAAAGATTATTGATATTATTACCAATAAAACTAGAATATTTTAAGACTATTAAAAGCCCTAAGTGAATGAAAAGAGCAAGAATTATGACTTTGTTTTCTTGGCGTTTATATTTTTCTTTTACTTGTTTTTTATCTGCACCCGATGCTAACTCTTCTTTTTTCAAACTTTTTAGGTGTTCAAGCCACAATCCAAAGTGATGAATAGAAAGGCCTGAAAATATTAAGTAGATAATTAATTTTTTACTTAAAAGATAAAAGAAGATAAAACTTGCTCCTAATAAGATTTTGTAACGATGTTTTTGGAAAGTAAGAAAGTAAAGTATAATGACAATGGGTAAAAATAAGGCAACATACCCTAAATCACAATATTGCATACTAATTTTCCTCTAATTTTTGAATCAAATTCCAAATAGCCTGAGCACTGTTAAAATTACTAGGGATAATTTGGGTAGTTGGTACTTCAACATCAAATTCATCTTCAATATCACCTATTAAGGAAAGAATTGCTAAACTATCTAATAAATGATTATCTATTAGATGTTCTTCGGTTGTGTAATCGACTTCTGGATTTAATTCTTCTAACATTTCTATTAATTTTTCCATTTTATTTCTCCTTTCTAGCCATATTAAGAGGATAAGTTTTAACATCATTCCTTACTACCTCAATATGGTTATCATTTATTAAAACAACATTGGGTAAATCTCTACTTAAGAATAAACTAATACCCTCAGTCATGGCATAGGCTCCTACTCGTTTAAATGCCAAAATATCGCCTATTTTAATATCACTTACTTCTAAATCTTTAACTAATATATCATTTATCGTACATAAACTTCCACAAATATTATATGATTCTTTAGGACCAGTCCTTGCGGGATATAGGAAAACATTGGGATGCTTCATGGCCATCATTTGACCATAATAAGTTATATGATTAATGCCGCCATCAACAATAGCAAAATTACCAGCAGCATTCTTTTTTAAGTCTACAACTTTAGTTAAATAAGTTCCACAAGATGAGGATATACTACGACCTAATTCTAAGGTAATATGACCTTGATATGTCATAGCTTTTAAATAACTTGAAACACTTGTAAGAAATTCTTTTTCTGTAAATTCTTTTTCTTCTTTAAAATAACTTACAGGTAATCCCAAGCCTAATTCTAATTCTTCAGCTAAATAACCAAGATTATTCTTTAATTCAGTTAAGAATTCATCAATATAGTCAATATCTTTCTTTATATGTTTTAATAAAAAATGTTGAGTTCCAGAAAAATAATGTAAACCGATGATATTTAGATATTGATATGAGTATCTATTTTCTAAAATCTTTATTACTTCATTTTTACTAAGGCCAAATTGATTATTACTGGTTAATCTTAATAAAACTTTAATCGTAATTTTTAGTTCTTGACCTATTTTTTCAATCATATCTAATTGGTTAAGGGATTCAATGGTTATTAAAATTTTTGGCTCTTTTAAACTTATAATTTCTTTTAATTCTTCATAGTTTTTATAAACGCCAGATACAACCATTTGGGCTGGTTTAATGCCACTATTTGCGGCTATTTTGTATTCGCCATAAGAACAAAGTTCGAATTTATTAACCATATTTTTTAAAGAAGTGGCTAAGAAAGGATTGGCTTTTAGGGCAAAGCATAGATTGATATTATCAGGTAAATTATTCTTTAAATAAGTAACTCTTTTTTTTAATTCATTAGTATCAAATACATAACAAGGGGTTTTAACTTGTTTGGTAATTTCTTTATAAATTGGCAACATATAATCTTTTTAATTCCTTTCTATCAATTTTACCATTTTTAGTTAGGGGCATATTATCTAGTTTATAATACTTAGTAGGAACCATAAATATTGGTAATTCTTTTTTTAAATTAGTATATAATTCTTTTTTGTCGATAGAGCCCACATAGAAACAAACTAATTTTTCTTTATCAGGGATAAATATAGTCGTACTTCTTATGACATTAGCCATGTTAGTTATATTTTTATCAATTTCTTCTAATTCAATGCGGTGTCCCATATATTTAATTTGAAAATCACTACGCCCTGCAAAATAGAGATTGCCATCATGATAATACCCTAAATCACCCGTTTTATACACTATATCTAAATATTTGTTATTGAGAGGATTTTGAATAAAGGCGGCTTTAGTTTTAACTAAATCGTTATAATAACCTAACGCTACGGTTTTACTTTTAACAATAATTTCCCCTTTAATATCGGGAGCGGTTATTTCTAAGTTGTTATTATCTAGTAAAAAAACTTGATGATTTAAGAAGGCTTTACCGATAGGAATAACATCATATTTTTTGTGGTTGTCAATTATATAATAAGTACAATTACAGGTTATTTCTGTAGGTCCATAAAGGTTAACAAACTGGGCTTGAGGATAAGCCTCTAACCAATTATTTAAGTGTTTAATAGGCATAATCTCACCACTAAAGAAAATTTTGTTAATATTTTTAGGCTTTTTATAATCTAGACCATGAAAACTAGAGAGTAAACATAGTGCTGATACTGCCCAGATTAAAGTGGTAACCTTATAATCATCTAAATAATCTAGTAATAAGGCTGGTTGCGAAAAATATTCTTTAGGAACGATTACGAGCATGGCCCCTGTTTTTAAAGCACTATAAATATCTTTAACGGATACATCAAAGTCAAAAGGGGCTTGATTACCAAGACAATCATTTTCTGTTATTTGGAAAGTAGAAGTAAAGGTATCGATAAAAGAAATAATATTATCATGACTTATTAAGACTCCTTTAGGAACGCCTGTAGAACCACTAGTAAAGTTGGCATAAACCGGATCAATACTTAAAGAGGCTTCTCTTCTTGTTTTTAGTAAAAAGGAATCAATTTCTGATTTAACTATATCTTCATAACAATAAATAGTTTTATCGGGAAAATAAGTATGGGCTGTTTCTAAATGTTCATAGTCGGTTAAAATAAAATTGCTTTCTAAAACTTGTAAAATGTCATTCAATCTTTTAGCGGGTAAGGAAGTATTTAGTAGAGTATAAAAGCAACCAGCATAAAGACTTCCCATAAATAAGGAAACACACGAAGCACCTTTTTCCATATAAATGGGGATAGGACTTCTAGGAGAAACCTTTGATGCTAAAAAGGAGCCAATTCTTTTACTATCTTCTTTTAAATCTTGATAAGAGATAAAATGTTTAATATCTCTTATCCCATTGGTATTATTAATATCAATATTTTCTAAGTATTCTAATACATTATTCATAAAAATCACAATTACTATTTTAAAAGATAAAGTTTAAAATAGCATAAACTTTATCTTAATTTTTCTTAAGAATCTTTTTTTAATTTAATTAAAAAGATAGTTTTCCATTTTCCTTTGCTGTTTTTAAGTTCAATACTCCCATCATTTAACTCGACTAATCTTTTAACTATAGCCATTCCTAAGCCGCAACCTTTACCACTAGTTCTAGCCTCATTACTAGTAACAAAGGCATTAAATATAGTATCTTTAATATTATCAGCAACGCCAATGCCATTATCTCCAATCCTAAGATAAACATGCGTTTTATCATAAGTAATTTTAAAGTAAATAGTTACGCCCGATTTATTATATTTCATCGTATTACTAATTAAATTATCATATATTCGTTTAAAAGCATTAAAATCAATATTTACAAAGACTTCATTATCGGGAATATCAACTTCAATATTAAACTTATTTAGTTCTATTTCATTATACTTTTCAGCTAAATAATCTTTAGTCTTGCTATTTATATCTATTCTTTCTTTATTTAATTTATACTCAGGATGTTCCATATTAATATAGGAAAACAAGCTTTCTAACTGACTTACAGCAATAATACTTTTATTATAAACGGCATACATATATTGCTTTTTTTTAATATCAGGAACTAATTCGTCAATAAAGGCCTTAGAATAACCTTGAATTACAGTAAGTGGTGTTTTTAAATCGTGAGAAACATCAGCAATTATTCTTTGCCGTTCTTGATACATTTGCATTTTTTCATCTAAGGCTTTATTTAATCTAGTCATTAATTTATTAAAACTATCTGTTATATCTTTAAATTCTTTGGGTAAGTTATTACTTGTAACATCTAATTTATCGCCATTTTGATATTTAAAAATAGCATCACTTAAAGTATTTAGGCTTTTTTTCATTTTTATTACAAAGAGCCAAGAACTAATTAGGACCAACAATATCATTATAGGAATACCAATTATCCAGACCATTTTACTTTTATTAACGGCGGCATTATAGGTATCCATAGTAAAACTTGGACTTACAAAGATTAAAATTCTGGCTTGATTATCATAAGTAGCATAGTCATATCTTTCAATATTTTTGTTATCTTGATATATTCCTCTTATTAGCTCTAATTGATGAGGAGTAATAATGGTATAATCTTTAAATAAGTTGCCCCCGATTATTTTATAATCAGAATCAAGTTGGACATAACCTGTAGCAATATTACTAGAAGTATCTTCATCATAAATAGTTTCATATAGTTCGTAAATTAAATTACCTTTTTCATCTTTACGCGAAATCATATCATAGTATATATCGTTAGCACTATTATTAATAAAATAAATATCTTCAGGATTAAGATTATCAGTAATATTTTTATCTGATGTATATAAAAGGGTTAAGGTTTCATCATAAATTGCAAAGTTACTACCACTTATTTTTTGAATAGGAATTCGTTTAAAGGCATCATTTTTTAGGGCATCTTCATAATTTAATAAGTCATAGATAGTAGAAAAGCTATTATTTAAAATGTAATTGCTAATATAATTTCCAATAAAACAGAAAGCCGCTACTAAAAGGGCTAAAACCCAGAATTGAATTAAGCAAATAGTTATTAAACTTTTATTTTTCTTCATATGGCACCAATTTATAACCTAAACCTCTTACTGTTACAATATATTTTGGATTAGTAGGATTATTTTCGATTTTACTTCTTAAGTTAGAGATATGGACCATCATAGTATTATCATCACTATCGCAATAATCGCCATTAATATATTCATATATTTGGGATTTGGTAAATACACGATTTGGTGATTGCATAAACATAACCATCATTTTCATTTCAGTAGAAGTTAGAGGAATGATTTTATCATCTTTTTTTAAGATATATTTATCCATTTCTAAAGATAGATTTCCAACTTGAAGGATATTACTATTACTATCGGTTCCAAGTTTTAAAAAGCGGCGCAAAATGGCCTCAACATACGCCACAACTTCTAAGGGATTAAAAGGTTTTGTGATATAGGCATCGGCACCTATTTTTAGTCCTAAAACTCTGTCAGTATCAGTTGTCTTAGCGGATATTATAATAATAGGGATATTACTTATCTTCCTAATTTCTTTTATTAAGGTATAGCCGTCCATTTTTGGCATCATTATATCAACTAGGGCTATATCTATTTTTTCTTTTTTTAAGATATCAAGTGCCATTAAGCCATCACTAGCGGCAGATGTGATATAATTACTGCTTTCTAAATATAGTCTTAATAGCTCTACAATGTCGGTATCATCTTCAACAATTAATACTTTATTGTGCATAAAATCATCACCCTTTAATCGTTTTTGTTAACATTTCTAGGATATTACACTTTAAATTTAAAGTCAATTACCTATTTTCATTAATTATTAGAGTTTGATAGAACAAGGATTAAAATAATCATTATTAATAATTTCTATTGTTAATTAGTATGACAAATAACTTTTTTATTAATTTTGAGGGCAAATTTTTTGGTTTTGTTATTTCTATAGTTATAGTAAAATTGATTAAATGTAAAAAAATACATAAGACGGTAAGAATCTTATGTATTTTTTACTTAGGCAAAAAACTGGTCATACCAAACTAAGAAGGTATAAATGGTCCAAACTTTCTTGTAGCAATCCTTTTTTCCGGACTTATGGTCTTCTAAAAGCTTAATTATTCTTTTGTGATCAAATATTTCTTTAGCAACTGGACTATCAAACTTAGTCTTTATTTCTTGATATAAATCATCTTCTCTTATCCATTCTCTTAAAGGAACTGGAAATCCTAGTTTTTTCTTTTTATAAGCCTCATTCGGTATTGATTGTTTAGCAGCCAGTCTTAAGGCTGGTTTAGTAGTTTCCTTATTTACTTTGGCATAACTTGGTAAGTGTCTTGCTACTTCATAGACTCTTTTATCTAGGAAAGGAGTTCTTGCCTCTAAGCCAAACATCATAGTATTTCTATCAACAGCGTGTAAGAAGTCTTGAACTAACCAATAATAATAATCTATTACTTGGCGTTTTACTAAGTCGCTTTGATCTTTATATTCAGCATATAAAGGCGCTACGATATCTTTAGTATTAATTTGGTTTTTAAATTTTACTATTTTTTGGGCTTCTTCATCGCGGAATACTCGTCCTAAGCCAATATTATAATCTTCTAATTTACGTCCTCTTCTATAAACGAAATTAAAACCACGTACTTCAGGGAAAAGGCCGGCTACTAGAGAAGCAACATGACGAATAGGATAAGGTATTTTCATATACCAGGCTTGGTCGACTTCTTCCCGATATGATAAGTAGCCGCCAAATAACTCATCTGCTCCTTCCCCTGATGTTACGACTTTTACATCTTTAGAAGCAATTTCGGCAACAAAGTATAAAGCGATAGCCGAAGGATCAGCAAGAGGTTCATCCATATGATACATGATATTAGGAAATGCCTTCATATACTCTTCTTTAGTAATTTTTTTAGATTTATTTTCAATACCTAGTTTGGCGGCTAAATCTTTAGCAAATTTAATTTCATCATATTTAGGATTGTCATAACCAACTGTAAAAGTTTTATCTGGTTTAGCAATAGATACTAAATAAGATGAGTCAATACCACTTGATAGAAATGAACCAACTTCAACATCACTAATTTGATGATATTTAACAGAGTTATCCATGGCTTCTCTTATTTTTTTAACAATAGTATCCATATCTTCATCAGTTTCATCAAATTCTAGTTTAAAGAATTGAGTCTTATTAATTTTACCGTCTTTATATAATATTTGATAACCTGGTTCAACACGATAAACTCCTTTAAAGAAAGTTTCTTCAGTAGGAGTTGAGTTAAAGCACAAGTAACTACTTAAAATTTCTTTATTTAATTCTTTTTTAAATTTTGGATGGTCTAAAAATGCTTTTATTTCAGAGGCAAACATGAAGCTGCTACCAAATTTAGCATAATATAATGGTTTAATACCAAAACCATCGCGAGCCATAAATAAAGTTTTTTGCTTAGTATCCCAAATAGCAAACGCAAACATACCGCGTAAATGCTTAGTTACATCTGTACCCCACTGTTCATAACCATGAATGATTACTTCCGTATCACTTTTATTAGTAAATTTATGTCCATTTTTCTTTAATTCGGCCTTTAATTCAACAAAATTATAAATTTCACCATTAAAAACAATAACTAAGGATTTATCCTCATTATACTGAGGTTGTCCACCGCTAGATAAATCTATGATAGCTAATCTACGATGGGCAAGAGCAACTTCATCATCTATAAAATACCCTTCGCCGTCTGGTCCACGGTATTTAATGCGCTCGGCCATATCTTTTATAACTTTTTCTTTATTTTTAATTGTTTTATCAACAAAACCTGCTATTCCACACATAATATTACTTCATCAAATACTTGATGCCTTTCTTTCATCTTTTATTTTTTAATTTTACTTTAATTTTTATTATTTGTACATATTATCAAATAAATTTTCACAATATTTTCTCATTATTTTTTTTAAGATTTGTTATCTTTTCTTTTCATATATTTTTTTATTATTCTTTATAATTTATTTTATCATAGTAATTATTTTCAATAATAAGTTTACTCATGTTTATACGATTAGCTACTATTTTATTGATATTGCTAACGTAAGACTCTGGTACTTCTACTCCTTTTTTAGCGACAAATTTACCACTATTTGCACAATAAGTTCCATAATCACTAACCCAGCTTTTATTTTGGAAGTATACAAGACCGGGAGCTGTTGATAAAATATCTTTACCCATAAAAAGTCTAGAGTCATAAGAAATGCCAAAGAGATTATAAAGAGTTGGTAGGAAATCTAATTGACTAGCTGTTTTATCAACGGTAACACTAGGAGTATTATTATTCCAAATAATTAAAGAATTATGATTTACTTCAATAGTTTCATCTCTTTTATAAGTGGATAGTTCATTAATAGAATTAATATCCATACTATAAGGGTAATGGTCAGGAATTATAGCAATAACTGTATCATCTAATTTATTATTTTCTTCTAAAGTTTCTATTAGGCTAGCAACTGCTCTATCTAGTTCAATTACACTAGCTAAATAACCTTTGGCTTCATCACTTAAATTCATATCTTTAATTAATTGCCAATTCTTACTTACAATAGCATTACCACTTTTATTATAAGGCATATGGCTAGATACGGATACATAATAAGTTAAAAATTTTGAAGAGTTTATCCATTCATTAGAGGTTACTTTCACCATATCATTATCGCTAGCTGGCCAAGTATTACAATCCATAAGTTTTTCTAAGCCGGTATTTTTAGCTTCAAAGTAATCAAAGCCCATTGTTTTTAAATAAGTATTACGATTTTGAAAATAGGCATCATTAGCGTGGTAAGCTTTTACATCATAACCAATGTTTCTGAAGACATTTCCTAAACCAAAAGGAAAGTAATTAGTACCTTTACGAAAATATTTATTTAAATCATTAAGGTTAGCAAAAAGACCCGTTAAATTCTGGAATTCGCCACCGATAGTACTCAAGTTAACTGGTGTATAAAAGTTAGTAAAGTTAAAACCAGTGGTTGCTAATTTATAGAGGGTTGGGGTTACATCTTCACGAATACCAATAGTATTAAGACTTTCCGCCATTATAACAATTAAGTTTTTATCTTTAAAAAGACCCGTATATTCATTTTTTAAAGTACCTTCATCTTCTTTAAAGTAGCTATGCATACTAAGTAAAGTCTTATTTTTTTCATTATTTATTAAGTTATCAAAATCAATATCTAAATTATTGTAAGTATATTTATTTTCTGTACTTTCAGAAGAATTATTATTATTTAAGTCGTTATCAGCTGATACATCAGGAATAAGTGGTTGGTCTAAAGTAGTCTTATTATCATATTTAAAAAGTAACTCTTTTATATCTAAGTAAAGGGCTGGAATTACACCGATTTTTTCTATATTTAAGGCATTATTATAGTTAGTATTAAAAAGATTATAGATAGAATTCTCTTGATTCTTGGATTGATAAGTTATAATTTCAAAAAGAGGTATACTTAAGAATAAAATTAGAAAGTTTATAGCACCGCTTTTTCTATTTAAACGGTTAAATGATAGGGATTTTCTAATGAAGATAGCAATTATAAAAGGAATAAAGAGACCAATAATATAAGCAATATTTTTGAAAATTTCAATGATAGCAGTGCCGGTAAAAGCAATAGCCTGGTCGGTTAAACCAAAAAGGGATAAGCAAAAATAAGTATTAAATACTTTTTTAAATATCAAGGCTACGTTAAAGAAAACGGTTACTATAAACATTAAAACAAAGTAAATTATTTGGTTTTTCTTAGGACTTTTAGTTAGAGTACTAAGAGTAGCTATAATACTACTTATAGGTAGCAGTAAGATTAAAAGGATTAGAGTATTGGTTTTGAAAACATTATTGATACCAAATATAGTTATTTTATAAAATATTTCTAAATAAGTAAGAATAAGAAAAGTAGTAATTAGTAAGGATGGTTTATTTTTCTTGGTTTTTTCTTGTTTTAAAGATTTTTCTTGGGTTAATACTTTCGATTCAGCTTGAAAATATTCTTTACTATTTTTTTCTTTAGATTTAATAGGTGCAAGTTCTTTATCTTTAGTATTTGTATTTTCTTTATCAGTTTTACTTAAGACTAAATCTGGTTCTTTTGGTAGCTTTTCTTTAGCTGACTTATTTACCTGTTGACTAGTTTTTAAGTTTTTACTTTTATTACTACTTTTACTATTTTTATTACGATTAATATTACTACTATTTTTCTTAGATTTTGATTTATTTTTAGCCATTTTATCGCCTTTCTTAATATTTAATGATGTTATCTTTACCCTCTTAATCTTAATTACGTTATCTCTTTAATATTTTTTACTTAATATTTTTAGTTATTTACTTTTTTTATTAAATTATTCAGAAAATACTAGTAAATTTTTTATTATGATGGTTAATTTATGTCTATTTTAAACTAAAGGAATTAAAGATAGACCTACTTTTTGTTTTTCTTTATTTATATCACAGACATAGACTTTAACAATTTGACCTACTTTAACTATTTCTTTAGGGTCGCTAACGAAATTTTTACTCATTTTAGAAATATGAACAAGGCCGTCATCATGAAGACCAATATCGACAAAAGCGCCGAAAGAAGTAACATTGCGGACTGTCCCGTCAAGCTGCATACCAATTTTTAAATCATCGATAGTTAAAATATCACTTTTTAAAATAGGAGCATCCAAGTTTTCACGAATATCTAAGCCGGGATTTTGAAGTTCTTGTAAGATGTCAGTAACAGTATAAATATCGGCATTTAACTTAGTTGCTAGACTTTTAGCATCAGCTTTCTTTAAAGTTTCTTTAAATTCATCAGTATTAATATTTTTTATATTTAAATTTAGTTCTTGTAAAATACTATTAGTTAAATCATAAGACTCAGGGTGGATACTGGTATTATCTAAAGGATTTAGACCGTCTTTTATTCTTAAGAAGCCGATTGCCTGTTCATAAACTTTAGCGCTAATACCTTTTACTTTAGCTATATCTTCACGAGTCTTAAAAGGTTTGGCACTCATTAATTTAGTAATGGCTGGTTTAGTTAAACCAGAAATATATTTTAGAATAGAAGGACTAGCAGTATTAACATTAACACCAACTTCGTTAACTACTTTTAAAACAGTAAAATCAAGGCCACTTGCTAATTCCTTTTGATTAACGTCATGTTGATATTCACCAACACCGATTGATTTAGGTTCGATTTTTACTAGTTCAGATAATGGGTCTTGAAGACGACGCCCGATAGAAATAGCACTTCTTTTTTCCACCGTAAGGTCAGGAAATTCTTCTTTGGCTAGAGGGGAGGCAGAATAAATACTAGCACCTGCTTCGCTAACGATAATATATTTACAGTTAGTACCTTTAATAGTTTCACTAACAAACTTTTCGGATTCACGAGAAGCCGTTCCGTTACCAATAGCAATGATGTCAATTTTGTATTTATCAATAAGCTCTAATAGTTTTTTAGCGGCACCTACTTTATCATTAACAGGCTCATGGGGATAAATAACTGCGATAGTTTCTAAAGCGCCACTTGGTGATAAGACAGCTAATTTACAACCAGTACGAAAAGCCGGGTCAAATCCTAAAACATTAGAGTTTTTAATAGGTGGTGTTAAAAGTAAATGTTCTAAATTATCTTGGAATGTCAAAATAGCTTTACTAGATGCATCCTCGGTTAATTCACTTCTAATTTCTCTTTCAACACTAGGTAAGATTAAACGCTTTAGAGCGTCTTTAATAGATGCCTTAACGGTATCACAAACAAATGATTTTTCATTTTTAATAAACTTATGTTCTTGGTTTAATAAAATATTGTCAAAATCATAATCTAGACTGACATTTAAGATTTTTTCTTCTTCCCCACGGTTCATAGCTAGGATATGGAAATGTTTAGCATACTTAATTTTTTCACTAAAATTATAATACATTTCATAAGTTTTTTTCTCATCTTCAGCCTTACTTTTATTAGTTGATACGATAAAACCAGTGTTAGTTATAAAGTTTCTAATATATTTACGAGTCGATGCATTATCACTTATCCATTCAGCAATAATATAACCAGCTCCTTCTATGGCTTTATCAATATCCATATTATATCCACTAGCAAGGCTTTCCATATTTCCTTTTTCGGGGAAAGACATTATTTTTTTAGCTAATGGTTCTAAACCAGCTTTAATAGCTTCTGTTGCCTTAGTCTTTTTCTTTTCCTTAAAAGGACGATAAATGTCTTCGATTTCTGCTAGTTTAGTGGCATTTAAAATACTAGTCTTAATTTCATCAGTAAGTAAGCCTTTTTCATCAATAAGTCGAATAGTATCTTCCTTTTTCTTAAGTAAATTCTCTTGATAACGATAAGATTCTTCTATAGTTCTTATTTCATCTTCATTTAAATTACCAGTTACTTCTTTACGATATCTGGCTATAAAAGGAATAGTTGCTCCTTCACTTAATAATTTTAAAACAGCATTAATCTGTGTATCTTTAATATTCAATTCTTTAGTTAATTCTTTTATTATTGTCTCATTCATAATTTCCTCACTTAGTTTGATTATATAATAAAAGTCTTTTAAAGAAAACTGACTATTTGAAGAGAATAAGATTTTTTTATTATTTTTAGAAGAAAAATGAAAAGTAAGGCCTATATAAAGCCTATATATAATAAGGAAAATACTATTAAGACTTATTATGTTTTATAGATATAGAGTATAAAATGAATATTAATAATTAGCAAATGTTTAGTAATAAAATTTAAAAAATAACTTAAAAAAACTGAAAGCTTTATTATTTTGGCTCCAGTTCTTAATATTTTAAACTTTTTATATTTACTTTAAGTTTTATTCTTTATCTTAATTTTTATTTTTATCTTAATTTCTATTTAAGACTTATAGCTTTTCATATTTATACAATTAGTAGACTTATATACAATTAATCCACTTATTTCATAGCCAAACAAGCATGTTTTATCGTACCTGTTACTAAATTACTTACTTTATCCACAATTACTTTTGGGTCTTCTTGCATATCATTTTTAACCCAATCTAAGACAATAGCTACAAAGGCATATTTATAAAAGTCAGTAATAAAAACTTTTTCCTGTTCTTCAATATTTTCTTTTTGAGATATTTTATCTATTTCTTCGTAAATTATAGGATAAACTAGACGATAAAGGCTATCTCGTAATATTTCTAAGGACACAGAATGATAAATATTAGTAATGAAAACTTTTTCACTAAGCATTAAAGTAAATACGGATAAAAATTTTTCTTCCCAAGTTTTACTTTGATTTTTAGAATTTAATACACTTCCCATTTCTTCTTTACATATCCATTCGACTAAGTCTTCTTTGTCAATAAAGTGATAATAAAAGGTTTGACGATTGATATTACATTGTTTAGCAATATCATTAATTGTTATTTTATTAAATGGTTGTTCTTTTAATAATTCTTTTAAAGCATAATAGATTGCTTTTTTTGTTGTTAAACTACTCATAAATTCACCAAATTAATTATACTTTAGAATTAGTAATTTAAACAAGAAAAAAGACTTAATTTACTAAAATATCTACTTGTTATTATTAAATATTTAGTATTATTAAGTCTTTAATTAAGAGGAAGAAAAGTAATAAGTTTCTTTTAAATATTATCTTAATATAAATTTGTTTTATAAAGTTTTATTACTTTGATATATTTTTGTTTTAAGTTAAATGGCATTTGTTATTTAAGTAAACCACTATCTTTTAAAAGTAGTTCGATATCAGTATTCTTAATCTTTTTAAGTAAAACTTTTACCATTTCTTTTTCTACTAAAGTAAGTGGTAATTCATCGATACTCTTTTTATCTACGGCATAATAAGCTGCTTTTAAAAGTTCACGAACATCGTAGCAACTGCCCCATACTTCTGGTACGGCACGGTCCACATTTAAAAGAGTATAAACGGCTTCCATACCAGTACGGATAGAATATTCAGTGGTAAAAATAGTATCTCTTGGTGTTTCAGCAAATTGACCTAGGAAAGCAAAGTTAATAGAGCCTTTTGGTACAACAAGTGGGCGGTCGCTTTTTTTACGAGGTTGGAAGAAAGCATTAATATAAGGCATATAACATGTAGTTGTATTACACTTATTTTCTGCATATTCTGCTATTTTATCCACAGGGAAGCCGATATGATATAACCATTCTTGGCAAACTTCACTACCGGTACATTCACGCATTGGCTTTTTCATAAAGTTACCTTTTTTATTGGTATTAAGAGAATAGACCCAAACTAAAATCATACCTTTATCTTGACTCTTAAACTGAGGTTGACGGTTAATGGTCCATGAAAGATACCAGTTATCCACACTATCTTTTACGGTTACAATACCACCAGTAGTTACTTTGCCACTACGAGGATCACGTTTACAAATATCCATGATATGTTTAATTATTTCTTCATCACTTGTTGCAATAGTAGCACTCATCCAGTTAGTAGCATTAACATCACTACAGAATTTCATTGGATTACCATATTCGCCATTGCTAGCTTGATTAGCAATATTTTTCCACATATCCCAAGATTCGCCATAACCATTTTTAATATTAGATAAATCCGGAGCAGTGTTTTGGTCGCCATAACATGAAGTGTCTGTACAACAACCATTAGTTATAAAGACTAAATCATTTTCAGTTAAAGATATAGTTTTCTCTTCATTATCTTTTATATATTTAATTTCTTTAGCTTGTTTTTTAGTGCCTAAATTTTCGATAATAACATTTTTAACATCGATACCATATTCGATTTTAACACCATGACTTTCTAAGTATTTAGTTAAAGGTAAAATCATTGACTCATATTGATTATACTTAGTAAATCTTAGGGCTGAGAAATCTGGTAGGCCGTCAATATGATGAACGTAACGGCATAAATATCTTTTCATTTCTAAGGCTGAAGACCATTTTTGGAAAGCAAACATAGTCTGCCAATATAGCCAGAAATTGGTATTCCAGAAACTACTTGGTAAAATATCAGAGATTTTTTTATCTTCTAGTTCACTTTCTGGTGTAATAAATAGCTTCGATAAAGCAAGCGCTGATTTTTTATCTAATTTGAATAATTTATCAGTATGAGCATCCTTACCACAGTCAGTTGTAGCGCGGCATAATGAGTAATTAGGGTCATGTTTATTTAACCAATAGTATTCATCTAAGACTGATACTTTAGGATTTTCAATGGAAGGCACATCACGGAACATATCCCACATACATTCAAAGTGGTTATCCATTTCACGACCACCACGCATATAAAATCCTTTAGTGATATCTTTTCTGCCGTCGCAAGAGCCACCAGCAAGCTCTAGTTTTTCAAATAAATGAATATTTTCTCCTTTCATCTGGCCATCACGGACCAAATAAAAGGCTGCTGATAAACCGGCTAGGCCAGTTCCAATTATATAAGCTTTCTTTTTATCAACGCCGATTGGCTTTTCAGGGTGAGCAAAAGCTTCATAAGTTCCAGCTCCATAATACATAATAATTCCTCCTTATTTTCTATAATTAGAATTATACATTTTAAATTTTTTTATACAATAAACAATCTTTAGGAGGTGTTGTATTTTTAGACATTTTTTAACGTTTGTCAAAAATATTATTAGAAACATTGGTAGAAACTCTTTTCAAAGTATTAGAGGTATTAAGAAAATATTTAAATTCATCAATTTACTAAAAAGTTTGTTAAGTACTTACTTCGACCTTAAAATTTAACAGAAGAAAAAAATATTAGAAGAAACTCTTTTAATAAAAAGTAACTCTAATATTTTTAATATTTTATATTAATTTAACTTCTAACCTTTTCTTAAAGTTTTAAATAATATTATCTAAAGTTGAGGTTGGCGTTATCGGTTTTGTACTGATTAATAATTGCAATTTGTCTTGCTAATTCATCGGTGGCAGTTTTATCATTACATAATATTTCTAAACACTCATTAATTAATTGTTCAGCTTTTCTATATTCCTTCTCTTCTAAATAAATTTTATTTAGTTCTAATCTTGGACGTATCGAAGTTGGATTTAATCGTAAACATTCAAGAAATAAGAAAGTGGCTTTATCGAATTTTCTTTGTTTAGCATATAACTTACCTAATTCTAAACGAGAAGTTGTCTCATTTGAATCATTTTCTAGGCATTCTTTTAGAAGTTTTTCTGCTCTTTCTTCTTCGCCTTCGCTGATAAGTAGTTTACTTAATTCAACACGGGGAGGAATACTTTTAGGATGAACAATCAAACAATCTTCAAACTCTTGCTCGGCCTCTACAACACGGCCTTGAAGGGCATATAGTTTTCCTAGTTCCAGACGCGGTTCAAGCATATCGCCATCGATTTTGATACATTCTAAAAATAAATTTTCAGCCGGAGTATCTTTTTCTTGTTTAACATAAAGTTTACCTAAATTTAAAAGGGCAAAAGTATTATTAGATTCAATATCTAAACACTCTTTTAAGATTTTTTCAGCTTTCTGTTCTTCATTTTGCTTTAAATACAGTTTTCCTAGTTCAACACGAGCTGTAATATTTTTACTATCAACATTCAAACATCTATTGAATAAATCTTTAGCCTCTTTTTCTTTACCTGGCCTAATAACATAAAATTTTCCTAATAAAAGACAAGCATTGATATTTTGAGGATTTAGCTTTAAACATATTTTAAGTAAATTTTCAGCTTCGTTATAATGGCGACTCCTTAATTCATTTTTAGCTAGAATATATATGCCCTTTTCATCAATACCAACAGGAATATCATCTATCCTTATTCTCAGATACTCATTAATTTTATCTTTGACGGCTGAAGGTTTAGCTTTTTCTTTATATAATTTCTTTGCTACATCATACTCGCTACTTTGTTCCATAAAAATCCTACTCTTAATTAATATTCTTTGCCTCTAACTTCGTTATTTATCCAAGCAAGGTAATTTTTGCTAGTACTAGTTATGGGCATTATCGCAAATTCAAATGTTTCATAGCTATGGTATTTACGAACTACATTATAAATTTTGGTAGATAAATTTTTTTTAGTTTTTACAAATACCAAGTATTCCTTAGCAGATTCAATTTCCTGATGCCATAACCAAGTTGATTCACTTTCAATCATTTGGCAACTACTAACTAGTTTTTCATCTAATAAAGCTTTGATTGTTCTTTTAGTTTCTTCTAAATCATCAAAAGCTATTTCTATCATACAATATTCATCTATCATTTTAATTTTCCTCACTATCTATTTCTCTAATTTTCTTTTTAATTAAATGTAATAATTCTTTATCTTCATCTAATTCATTTAGTATATATAAAGCATCTTGTAGTTTTACCTTTTTTGGTACTTTGTTAGAGACAAAACTTCTTATTTCTTCTGAATTAATACTTTTACCTTGGAGGTAACTGTTACCAAAGTTTTCAAGGTGTTTTAAGACATAAGCTTTTAAGGAATATTCATCCATTAACATGACGCCATAATAAGCACCAACTATAGTTTTATAACGATTTATTTCTTCTTCACTCATAAAAACAAATCCTTTCTATATTTTTTAGCTATTAAAATTTATATTTATTTTAATTTGTTCTTAAATATATTTAATTTTATTATAATATTTGCTTTAATTTTAAGCCTTTTTAATCTTCTTTTTATAATCTTTACAGTATTCTTTTAAGTTACAAGACTTACAATTTGGACTTATTGACTTACAAGTATATCGGCCGAATAAGACTAGTTGATGATGTAATCTACTCCATTTATCTTTAGGTATTTTTTTCATTAAATCTTGTTCGGTTTGGTAAACATCAGATTTTGAAGAAGCTAAGCCTAAACGATGAGAAGTTCTAAATACATGAGTATCAACGGCAATACTTGGAACATCAAATATATTAGATAAAACAACATTAACAGTCTTTCTACCAACTCCTGGTAAAGTTAGAAGATAATTAAAGTCATTTGGTACTTCACCATTTTTATCCTCTAAAAGACGAGTAGCTATTTCTTTGATGTAGTAAGCTTTATTATGATAAGTTCCAACTGGATAAATTATACTTTCAATATCTTTTAAAGGCGCCTCACTTAGAGTTTTAAGAGTATATTTTTGCCATAAAACTTTGGTTACTTGATTAACACGAGCATCTGTGCATTGAGATGATAAAACTGTAGCAATTAATAATTCATAAGGCTTGTTATATTCTAGTTCACAACGAGGATTAGGAATTAATTCGTCTAATTTTTCTAAAATTTCTTTTGTCCTATTCGTCATCATCATTTAACCAATCGTAGTCAAAATATTCTTCATTAGTATTATTTTCCCCGCTTGGCTTTTCAGCTACTTTATTTATTTTTTTCTTAGCCGATTCCACATCATTCATACTACGATAACCTTTCTCTTGCCAATCAAATAAGATTCTGTCGATATAACGAAAGCTTTTAACACCACTTAAAACAGCTTCTTTTAAAGCCCCAATAATTAAATTTTCGTTAAGGCCTTTTTCTAACCAATTATTAATATATTCATATTCGGTTGGGGATAAGCTTCGCACTAATTCTTTTTGAAAAACATCATAAATATTATTAGAAGTTTCTGCTTTATTTTGATTGTTTAATTTAATAGCAATGTTATTATAAAATTTATCTAATGAAATAACTTCTTTAATTTTCCCATTTTCTTTAACAGGTTTATACTCAATTATCCCTTTTATAATTAAGTTATTAAAAGAAGTCATAACATCTTCTTCCGTAAGGCCTAAAGTTTTAGCAATTTTTGAACAGTCAAAGCATTCGCAAGATGTATTTAAGAGTTTTAAAAAGACCAAAAAGTCTTTTAAAGATAAAGTCTTATCCATATTTTGAATTAATAATTCATTAATACTTAAATTACTGGCTTTTAAAATTTGATTTAGATTTTGCACGTACACCACACCTTTTTATTCTTTAGAATATAATGAGTTAAATGAGTTTTATCATTTTTTATTTTATTTTTTAGAATTAAATTTTCTAAGATTATATAAACAGCATTTATTTTATTTTGAGGAATACCAATACTAATTAAGTCATTATATGTAATATCTATATCTTTACGATTATGAATAGGAATTTCTTTTTCCTGTTTTACAATGGCTGCTCTGGTTTTACCTTTAATTAATCCGGTAATCATAGCAAAATATAAGCCGTGTTCATATATAACGGTATTATCTATCTTACCATATTTTAGGATTTTTTGAATAGTTTTTATATTACTTTGTTCTTTTTTTGTAAAAGGAAAATCGGTTGGTAATTCAAGTTGGGCATACATTCCGCATAAGTCGTCTACTTTTTTTAGTTTTTTATAGCTGATTCCTAGTATTTTTAGAATACCTAATTTTTTCATATAATCCATTGATTTTACGACATTTTCACTTAGTAATATTTTATCCATTTCACTTTTAACTCGAGTTTTCGAAAGAGTACTTAATAGGTCTTTATATTTTTTGATAGCATTTAAAGTAGTATTGTCGATATTAAAATTTAAGGTAGCATGAAAACGGAGAGCTCTTAACATTCTTAAAGGGTCATCTTGAAATTTCTCATTGGGATTGCCTATACATTTTATTTTTTTATCGCGAATATCTTGGATGCCTCCTAGGTAATCAATTATATTACCGTTTTTATCCATAAGTATGGCATTAATAGTAAAATCACGTCTTTTTATATCCTCTTTAACATCTTTGATATAGCAAACGGTAGGATTACGTTTTTGATAAGATAATTCTCTTCTAAATGTAGTTATATCTATATTATATGGTGGCTTACTTATTTTTAAAGCACCATAATGAGCACTGCTAGCATTGCCTTCTAAAAAAGTTGTCATCTCTTTAACTGTTGCTGAGGTAGCAATATCAATATCATAACTTTTTTTGTTTAAAATAAAATCTCTTACATAGCCACCAACGATGTAACTTTCAAAGTTATTTTCTTCTAGTAAATTTAGTATATTAAAAATATTTGTATCCATTATATCTCCTGGGAATATTATAACATTTCATTTGACAATATACCACTTCTTATGGTAGAATTTACTAGACAAATAAACAAAAGGAGGAATACTCAATGGCTGTTAAAATTACAAATAAAAAACCAAAATCTATGAATAGAAGAAGCCACGCTCTTAATAAGACTAATCATTTTCAAAAACCAAATATGATTACTATTACTGTTAATGGCGTTAAGATTAAAACTTCTGCAAGAGAAGCTAGAACTATTCTAAAGGCTAACTAATTAATAGTGTTTTAAATCTAATGAAACTCAAGGGTTATTTTTTCCTTGAGTTTTTGTTTACCATAATTTAAGCATTCTCACTTTAATTTGGCATAATAAAAAGACTTCCCCTAAGAAGCCCTTCTAAATAAACCTAAGCCTTTCTTTTTAGTTTTATCTTCACCAGATAATCTATCTAAAACTTCGCTATTGGTATAATTGGTATAATTTAAATCTTTTCTATTAACAACATAAGCCTCGTTATCAATTTTTGATACTATTGTTTCTAAGTTAGAATTTTCATCAATAATAATAACATCCATATCAGCCTTATTCTTTCTAGCAATGCCAAAATGGTTAATATGTGGCAAATAGCGAACGACTACGGTTTCAGTTTGGTCTCTAACAATTCCGTTATTATCAATATAGTAATGTTTAGCATTTACTAAATATAAATATTCAATAAAATTATCAAATTGTTCTTTATTAAATAAAAACATAATTAAGCCCCCTAGATTATGCTTTATATAAATAAGCTTTTTTAAATAAACTCTTTTATCTATCTAATTTAGTTTAATTAATTATTATCGTTGTTAATTTCTAACATTTTATAAACACGATAGATATCATTTTCTTTTCTATATAAAGCAATCGGTTTATTATTATATAATAAAGTTGCAATTTTGTCATCAATATTTAAGAACATTTTACTACCATTTTTTACTTTGAAATACTCATTTTCATTTAAGTTATAAGTTGGATAATCTTCTAAGACAACATTTAAAGGAATTGGTTTATAATTATCATTCTTAATATCTTCTAAAGTATAAGAATCTTCAATTTTATAATGACCTTGTTTAGTTCTTACTAAGTCTTCCATGGTAGCAACAGTTTGCAAAGCTTTACCTATATCTTCAATTAAACTACGAATATAAGTACCTTTAGATACGGTTACTTTGAATTTTATTAAATCATCATGATAATCTAAAAGTTCAATGTTTGAAATCTTTATTTCTCTTGTAGGTAAGGTTACTTCTTCACCGTTTCTTGCATATTCATAAAGTTTTTTACCATTGATTTTAATGGCAGAATAAATAGGGACGGTTTGGATACTTGAACCTAAAAAGCTATTTAAGACTTTAATAATTTGGTCTTTTGTTACTTTATAACTGGCTTTCTTAATAATATTACCAGTTATATCACCCGTATCGGTTTGAATTCCAAGACGCATGGTAGCAATATATTCTTTATTTTTAGAAGTTAAAATATCTACTAACTTAGTATCGTGATTTGTACAAACAATAAGGACACCAGTTGCTAGAGGGTCTAGTGTTCCTGTGTGTCCTACTTTCTTTGTATGTAAATGTTTAGATATAATGTTTACTACATCACGAGAAGTCATATTCTTTTCTTTACATACATTTATAATCATTTTTGTTCATCCTTATGAATATTAGCTAAAATCTTTTCAATATTATTACCATACTCGATTGATTCATCATACTTAAAAATTAATTCTGGGGTATTACGAATTTCAATCTTAGATGATAAACGTCCACGTAAGTATTTAGCTGTACTATCATTTAATTCTTTTTCTAAAGTTTTATGGTCATCTTGTTCTAAGCTAGTAAAATATACTTTGCAAAACGATAAGTCGTTAGTAACTTCACAAGCTGTAATAGTTATAGCTTTTAAAATAGAATCACGACTTTCTTCTAAGATTATTTCACATAAAGCTTTTTGAATATTACTAGATATTCTTTTTTGTTTTACTTGGTTCATCTTTTTACCTCAACCATGTCGTAACTTTCTAAGATATCTCCTTCTTTTAAGTCGCTATAAGATTCTAAAGTAATACCGCATTCAAAACCTTTTTTAACTTCTTTAACAGAATCTTTACCTCTTTGTAAACCAGCAATGTTACCGTCGTGAATAACGATACCATCACGGATAACGCGAATCTTAGAATTACTCTTAATTAAACCGTCTGTTACATAAGAACCAGCGATTTTGCCGACTTTAGAGAAGGTAAATATTTTACGAACTTCAGCACGACCAAAGATTTTTTCTTCAAATTCTGGGTCAAGCATACCTTGCATTGCGGCTTCCATATCTTCGATAGCTTTATAAATAATATTGTATAAACGAATGTCAACACTATATTCTTTAGCCATATCTTTAGTTTGTGGAGATGGGGCAACGTTAAAGCCAATAATAATAGCATTAGATGCGTTTGCTAGAACAACATCGCTTTCAGTAATCGTACCAATATCACTACGAATGATATTTATCTTAATACCTTTAACTTCAATCTTTTGTAATGAATTTTTTAAAGCTTCTTCACTACCTTTAACATCAGTTTTCAAGATAATATTGATTTCTTTAGTACCTTCATCGATGGCTTGGAATAAGGAATCTAAAGAGATATTTTCTTTTTTGAATTTTTGGTCACGAGCGATTAATTTACGTTTCTCAGCTACTTCTTTAGCTTGTGTTTCTGATTCAAAGCTCATGAATTTATCGCCAGCTTCTGGGTTGCCTTGAAGGCCAGTAATTTCAACAGGAGTTGAAGGTCCAGCACTTACAACGTCTTGACCTAAGTCGTTTTTCATTGTTCTTACTTTACCATAGTTAGTACCAATAACGATTGGGTCTCCAATTCTTAACGTACCATTTTGAATAAGGATTGATGCAACGCCACCAACATGTTTATCTAATTTAGATTCAATTACTGAACCTACAGCATATCTATTTGGATTAGCCTTTAAGTCTAACATTTCAGCAGTAGCAAGAATAGTTTCTAATAACTCATCAATGTTTTGACCAGTTTGGGCAGAAATTTTAACAAATGGATATTCGCCACCCCATTCCTCAGGAGTAATATTTAAAGCAGCCATTTCTTCCATAACTTTGTTTGGATTAGCATCTGGTTTATCCATTTTATTAACAGCAACAATAATAGGTACTTTAGCAGCTTTAGCATGGTCAATAGCTTCTTTAGTTTGAGGCATAACGCCGTCATCAGCAGCCACAATGATAATAACGATATCTGTTACACTAGTACCACGAGCACGCATGGCGGTAAAAGCAGCATGTCCTGGAGTATCAATAAATGTAATTGGTTCACCATTATGAACTATTTGATAAGCACCAATAGCTTGAGTAATTCCACCTGATTCAGTAGAAACAACTTTAGAATGACGAATTGTATCTAATAGAGTTGTTTTACCATGGTCTACATGTCCCATAATAGTAACAACTGGAGGTCTTTTTACTAAATCTTCTTTAGAATCTACTATTTCATATTCTTCAAAGTTAGTAATATCTTGAGTAGTATCTCTTTTTAAGACTTTATTATATTCTAAAGATACAACTTCAGCATCTTCAAAACTAATTGGCATCGTTAAGTTTGACATAATACCGTTAGTCATTAACTTAGTAATCAGGTTAGCTGCACTACAACCAATAGCTTCAGCTAAAGCGCCAACTGTCATATTTTCATGGTATAAAATGATATTATCTTCTTTAGCATTCTTCTTTAATTTAGATTTATTTTTATACATTTCTTTTCTCTTATTTAAGAATTCTGCTTTAGAAGAGGCTATTTCGCTTTTCTTCTTTAATTTTTGTTTTTTATCACCAGATTGGTAAGATTTTTTGATGTTTGTAGTTTCCATAATGTCTTCTACAGCTTCATCAATTACGTCTTCTTCTTCTAGAGATGTATCATCAGCAGTTGATATTAGGTTAATAGCATTGTCTAAAATGATAATATCATCTTCTAAAAGTTCGGAATCACCACTTTTTACTTTAATCCCTAATTCTTCACACTTTTTTAAAATTTCAGCAACTGTATGATTGGTGTCATTTGCATATTCTTTAACAGTCATCATAAAGTACCACCTCTTTCTTATATATATTTTTCTATTTCTTCATAGATACTTGCTGGTATTTCTAAATCTAAAGCTCTATCTAAGGCTTTATTTTTTTTAGCCATTTCTAAAACTTCTTTAGATTTTGTAATATAAGCCCCTTTGCCATTTAATTTACCAGTTGTATCAACTTGTATCTCGCCAGTAGGTGTTTTTACAATTCTTAAAAGGTTTTTCTTTTCTTCCCTATTTCTTGTAACAACACACATTCTCAAAGGAACTTTTTTCATTATTTATTTCCTTCTTTTTGGATATCTTCCATAGTTTTAACTTCGATTTTATATCTTGTTAATTTACTAGCAAGTCTAACGTTAATAGCTTTACGACCAATAGCAAGTTTTAAGTTATCTTCGTTTACAATAGCAAGAGCTTCTTTCTTTTCTTCATCTTTAATAGATACGATAACGTCTTTAGCAGGAGCCATAGCATTTTTAATGAATTCAGCTGGGTCATTGCTATATTTAACTAGGTCTACTTTTTCACCATTAAGCTCTCTTAAAATATTACCAATTCTGCTACCTCTAGCACCGATACATGCACCGATTGGGTCAATTTTATCATTTGTTGAGTAAACAGCTACTTTTGAGCGAACACCTGGTTCTCTAGCTACTTGGTATAAGATTACTGTACCGTCAGCAAGTTCAGGAATTTCACTTTCAAATAATCTCTTTACAAAACCATAATGTTTTCTTGAAAGAAGAATAAGTGGTCCTTTTGTTCCAGCTTCAACTTTAGTAACATATACTTTAATTTGTGAACCCATTTTTACTGTTTCACCTGGTATCATTTCACTCTTTGGTAAAATACCACGAGCACGGCCAAAGTCAACATAATAATTTCTTTGGTCTTCCATAGCAAGCATACCTACTAACATTTCATCTTGTTTATCACCAAATTCACTAACGATAGATTCTTTTTCAGCTTCTCTAATTCTTTGAGTTACTACTTGTTTAGCAGCACCAGCCGCAACACGACCAAAATCATGAGGAGTAACTTCTTTTTCGATTGTATCGCCAACTTTAATTTCTGGGTCAATTTCTTTAGCTTCTTCAAGTAACATTTGAGCATCAGGATTAATCTCTGGTGGAATTTCTACTTCATTTCCTTCTTCATCAGTTTCGAAAGTTGAATCAATATAATCATCAACAACTACATAATAACTAATTACTTTAAATTTACCTGTAAGTTCATCAAAATCAACACGAACATTAGTTCTTGAATCATAATTTTTCTTATAGGCAGTCATTAGGGCTTGTTTCATTGCATCGATAATTAAATCTTTAGATATTCCTTTTTCCTCAGTTACTAGGTTTAGGGCTTTTAAAAATTCTAAACCATTATCTACCATTTTTTCCGTTTCTTTTTTTCTCATATTTATACGCCTCTTTCTTTACTTATAACATCAAGAATGTATGACTCATCAATGAAATCCATTTTATCGACAATTGGATTAATAATATTGGTTGCCTCAACTATTTCATCTAAGTCAATCCCATTTACTTTATCAAGTTCTATTGTTAAAAAATTATAGTTATTTTCTTTATGATAGCAAACGTCAGTAACAATTATTTCTTTAGAAGATAATGCTTCTTCAACGTTTTTTCTTAATTTTTCTAACTCTTTTTCCATATTACCTCTTTTAAGGTTTATTACTAATGAGTATTTTTTATTCGTTAGTAATACCCCACTGTTTTTTTATAAAATTAAAAGTGGGAATTTTACTGCCCACTCAAATCTGTAATTTTATTATAGCATAATTCCTGGTATTTTCAATATTTTTAGCTAAGTTTTTAGGCCCTCAAGAAATTTTTATCAATACTTTGAAGAATATTTTAATTTATATTTTATACTTAGTAAATTTTAAGGGTAAATAAAGACTTTTTCATAGAATATGCAACTCTATGAAAGCTATATATTAGTACTTTATTCTTAATTTATATATTGAATATAACATATTTTTTCGATTATTTAAAGGTTAAAATAGATTTAATTATGGTCAAAATTGTAGTCAAATAAATTTATTATTAATCTAAGTAATTATAGGGCTTTATAAAGTATTTTATAGTCAACTAATCTTATTTAATTGTAGTCAAAATTCATAGTCAAGTTTTAATTATACCTAGGTGAATACTGGGTTGGAGCGCTATTTTTCATAGAGTTGCATACTCTATGAAAACGAAATTTGATACTTTTAGGAGTTATGGTTATGAAGAAAAGATGTTTTATAGTTTTAATGGCTGTATTTATTTTAATAATTGGTAATGTATTCTTGATAAATTATAATAAGAAGAATTCTTTAATAGGTGTATATCTTGATAATGTAGAAAGTACTTTTTTTCCTGATAAAAATTCTAATTATGTTGTTGATAAAGTTGTTTGTGATAATGATGCTTTAGCTTCTTGGGATAATAATAACTGGAGCTTATTTGTTGATAATATTTCAAAAAGAAGTAATTGTAAAATTTATTTTCGTTCTAAAAAAGATATTACTATTACGTATGATAATAATTACATAAAGAATAATATTTTTGAAGATATATATAACACATCTCATTTAATTATCAATGATACAACTGGTTCGTATTCTAAATATATTACATATAAAATAAATAAAGAAAATGGAATTGCGATAACTTTGAACAATCAGATTGGTGAATATGAAGCAACCAAATTTTCAGGTGTATATTTTAATTATAAAAATACCGCTTTAACTCCTAATAAAGTCTATACTTTTTATTTTGAAGCCAAAGGTAGTGAAAACCTTAGTATAGAAATCGGCAGTGAGCAAACTAAAAATAGGATGGTAGAATTAACTGATATATGGCAGAAATTTAGAATTCATTTTACTGCATCTCTCACCTCAAATAGAGCCTTTATAATATATGGTTGGGTATCTCCTTCTATTAGCAGGACTATTGAACTTAAAAATCTTTCTCTTCAGGAAGGAGAATATAATAATTTTTCAACTACTAGTTTAAAAGAATACGATACTTTAAACAGCACACTACCTACTCCAACTAGAGATAATTATACTTTTTTAGGCTGGTATACAGACCCCATTGAAGGTGAAAAAATATCATCTGAAACACAAGTTACAGAAGATACAACTTTCTATGCACATTGGCAATATAATGAATAATTTTTTAATAGCCACTTACAGAAAAAAGTGGTTTTTTTAGTGTCAAATTTGGTACTTTTCATAGAGTTTAATACTCTATGAAAGCGTATTTTAAGTACCTATTTATAATTTATACATTAAATATATCACACATTTAGTGGTTTTAAAAGCAAATTTTTAAATCTATTATAGTCATTTTTGTAGTCAAATATTTTTTCCTTAACTGCAGTATTTATAGAACTTTATAAAGATATTTGTAGTCAACAAAGTTAACTCTATTGTGGTCAAAATTTATAGTCAGCTTACCAAAAAGCTAATTAAACACTGGTTTTAAGGGCCATTTTTCATAGAGTATTAAACTCTACGAAGCCGTATTTTCGGTACTTTGGAGGTATATCTATGAAAAAAGCAGTAAATGATTTAATAATATCATTAATCATTATTATTTCAATTTTTATATATTTAATTAATAAGAAAGATTATTTATCAACAGATGATATTTTAGGTGTATATGTAAATGACGAGTTAACTGATAAAATTCCTTCTAAAGATGAAGCATTATTTCAAAAAGTTGTTTGCGATGATGAAAATGTAAAAGCGACTTGGGATAATGATAGTTGGGGATTGTTAATAAGTAATATGAATACAAAAGTAAAATGTAATTTATATTTTTATTCCGGACCAACTGCGTTTGATTTTGATTATAATGGAGATGAGCAAATTTTTACAGTACCGGTTTCTGGAACGTATAAATTAGAGACGTGGGGAGCTCAAGGTGGAACAATGTCATCTGATATATATGGCGGATACGGTGGCTATTCAAGTGGTGTTATCATATTACATAAAGATATTAATTTATATATTAATAATGGTGGTCAAGGCAAAATTGGAATCGCTGGTTATAATGGCGGCGGCAATGCTTCTTCTAACGGAGGAACAGGTGGAGGTGGCGCTAGTGATATAACTTTGTCATCTGGCACACTATCAACATTTAGCAATAAATTGTCGGAAATAATAATAGTATCTGGCGGTGGAGGTGGTTCAGCCCAACATACTGAATTAAATAACAGTGGTTCTGGAGGACACGCTGGCGGTTACATTGGTGGTAACGGTTATTTTGGAACATGGACAACAAAAGCAGGATACGGTGGAACTCAAAGTACTGGTGGTTCATATGGATTATGTAAAGATGAAACTGTATGTGGAGAAAATGGCAGTTTTGGACAAGGAGGAAATCTTATTGAATGTGATACAACACACTGTAATAACGCATGGCAAGCCGGTGGTGGTGCTGGATTTTATGGTGGCGGTAGCTCTAGACATTCCGGCGGTGGTGGCGGTTCTGGATATATAGGAAATCAACTTTTAACAAATAAAGTTATGTATTGTTATAATTGTGAAGAATCATCTGAAGAAAGTACAAAGACAATTTCAACCACTTGTGTCGAAGAAACTCCAACTAGTAATTGCGCTAAAAAAGGAAACGGTTATACTAGAATAACATTAGTCAGTATAAATGAATAAATGCTTGCTCTTAATTGAGTAAGCCTTTTTACAATATGCACACTGTCTAATTTTTTTATAAAAAAATCAAGATTTTCATAGAACATATTACTCTATGAAAGCGAAAATCGAACGTCTATTTTTAATTTATATATTAACTATATCACAGTTTTAAGCCATTTAAAAGATGATTTGTATTATAGTTTATAGTCATTTTTATGGTCAATTAAATTAAAAGAAAGCCCAGTATTTATAAGGCTTCACATAGAATTTCATGGTCAATTATCTTAGTTCTATTGTGGTCAAAATTTATAGTCAATGTTTTATAAACCCAGGTGAATACTGACTTTAAAGCCGATTTTTCATAGAGTAATATGCTCTATGAAAGCGTAATTACGGACTTTTTAGAGGTATGGCTATGAAAAGAATAAAATTTTGTTTAATTTTAACATTAATCATTATTAGTTCAATTTTTATATATTTAATTAATAAGAAAGAATATTTATCAACAGATGATATTTTAGGTGTATATATAAATGACGAACTAAGTGATAAAATTCCAGCTAAAGATGAGGCATTGTTTCAAAAATCTATATGTGATGATGAAAATGTAAAAGTAACTTGGGATAATGATAATTGGGGTTTATTAATAAGTAATTTAAATAAGAAAGTAAAGTGTAATTTATATTTTTATTCTGGAAAGACGGTATTTGATTTTGATTATACAGGAGGAGAACAAACTTTTATTGCCCCAGTTTCTGGAACCTATAAACTTGAAACCTGGGGTGCCCAAGGCAATGCTAGCTGGAACGGTCAGGGAGGTTATGGCGGTTACTCCAATGGAAATATTAAGTTAACTGCCGATAATGAAATTTTTATTAATGTTGGTAGCAGTGGAGCAAGTGGTGCTTATAATAATTATTTGCCAAATGTAAGTAGTTCGCTTAAAGGTGGCGGTGCTACACATATAGCCAGTGTTTCTGGAAATTTATATTTATTGTCTGGTTATATTTCTGATATTTTTATTATCTCTGGTGGCGGCGGTGCTGGCGAAAGAGAAAATGGTGGCTCCGGTGGCGGATATATAGGTGGCTCTGGTTATCCAATAAAAAATACTCATCCATATTTTGCCACAGGTGGCACACAAACTAACGGCGGTACTGGCTTTGAAGTCAGTGAAAATTTGAAGGTTTACAGTTTAAATGGAAGTTTTGGAACAGGTGGCAATGGTAAAAGTAGTAATGATAGTGGACCTTGTGGCGGCAGTGGTTTATATGGCGGTGGTGCAACTACAGTTGCTGGTGGGGCTGGCGGCGGTTCTGGCTATATTGGCAATCCAATTTTAAAAGACAAAGTCATGTATTGCTATAACTGTGAAGAATCTACTGAAGAAAGTACCAAAACTATATCAACTACTTGTAGTGAAGAAACACCGACTAGTAACTGTGCTAAAAAAGGCAATGGCTATGCTAGAATTACTCTAATAAGCATAGAAAATTAAAAAAAGAAGCTTTCACTTCCCTATTCAAAAAACTTATCCATAGTAACACCTAATACTACTGATATGCGATATAAAGTATCAATCGAGCAACCTATTGCTCCTTTTTTAAATTCCAATCTTCTCATAAAATCATAAGATTTACCAACATCCACAGCTAGTTGTTCCTGTGTTATACCAGCAATTCTACGGTATTTTTTTATATTAGATGATACTTTTACCATTATATTTTCATCAAACTTAAATTCTCTTTTAAATGTTGTCATCTAAATATATTCTCCTTTAAATATATTTTCTTATTTTACAAACCCATTATATATAGTTTGAGTTTCTCTTAAAGTTATAAAAGCTTTTTCATCTATCTTCTTTATTAAGTTAGTTAATTCTTTTATATTTTTATTTTTAACTTCCATAAGTAGTAACTTTTTTTCTTTATTATCATAAGTATCATAAACATCTATAGTTGTAACTCCATAACCTGATTTTCTAATTTTATCTAAGTTAGCTTTACTTGCTTTACTAGTAATTACTTGAACAGAAGTATTACCTTTTATAGCTTTTCTACTTAGGGTAGTTCCTATATAAGTTCCTGTTGCATATCCTAATGAATAACTAATTGGTACTAACACACTAGTTAAAGGTGTATTTAAGGCACTTCTAGCTACATAATACCAAATAAAAACTTCAAAAAAAGCAAGAACAGACGCTGCAAACTTTTCACCTTTTACAGAAATTACTGTTCTTACTGTTCCAATACTTACATCAAGTATTCTTCCGAAAAAAATTTTTACACATACTAGAAGTGTTGCCATAAAAAAGTCCTATCTATGGATAAGTGCAACTCCTATTATAAAGGCAATTAGTAATACTATTGCTATTACAAATACAGCATATCCTATTATATTAGTATTACTTTTTTCTTCATTTTTATTCATTATATTTTTACTACGAATAGCATCTAATCTATCCATATAAGCATTATTATTATTCTTTAACCCTTTTCTTATCTCTAATTGTCTACTATCCATCATAGCTCCACAGTTTGGACATAAAGCACTATTGGAAGATAAGGCATGTCCACATTTTTTACAATTATACATATTATCACCAATTCAATCGTATCATAAACATAATAATTTTACTAGATATTAAATTTTATATTTAATTACTATAGATACTATTTCTAACAAAACATAAATATAACATGTTTATAAATAATAATATTTCAGGGTGGGTGGTTGTGGGAAGTAATAATAATCTTCTAAACTAATCTATACTATCTTCAATAAAAGTCTTAGACTTATGAGGTTCATCTCTTAATAAATCAAGATAATCCTGTTGTCTTAAAGCCTCATATAAAACAATGGCAACGGTATTAGAAAGATTCAAAGCTCTAACTTTATCAGTCATTGGTATACGCATACATTTATCAATATAAGGTTTTAATATCTTAGGAGGAATACCAGTAGATTCTTTACCAAAAAAGAAATAAATATTTTCATTAGGATTAGAATAGTCAAAAGAGGTATGAGGCTTATGACCATATCTAGTTAGAAAATAATAAGTTCCTTTATTCTTTTCAAAAAACTCTTCAATATTTTCATAAACAGTATAATCACAATACTGAATATAATTAACACCACTTCTTTTAATATATTTTTCATCTAGAGAAAATCCTAGTGGTTTAATTAAGTGCAACTTGGTATGGGTAGCAACGCAAGTACGCATGATATTACCTGTATTTTGAGGTATTTCTGGTTCAAATAAAACGATATTTAACATATTAATTCTTCTTTCTTTATTAAGACTAGTGTTTATAATTTAGTCTATTTATTTTTCATTTTTTATTGTACTACAAATTTACTTATTACGGTTATTTTTTAGACTTAGTTTCATAGTTTCATCATATTCTTCAACTTTTTTATTAGGTACTATGGTACGGTTTTCTAAAATAGCATTTATCATTAAGTTTTTAGCTTCGGCAGTTATAGTATAGGCTCTTAACGTTATTTTAGGAACATTATTATTTTTATTATGAATATTTATCATATAGCGAGCACCAGTATAAGTATCTTTAGCAAAATTATGATTATCTAGATATACAACTTCGGTAATACCACTTTGAATTATAGCTTTCATACATTCGTTACAAGGAAACAAGGTGGTATATATTTTAGCGCCTTTAAGTAGTGATTTATCATTGTTATATCCTAAAATTGCATTTAGTTCAGCGTGAACAACATAGGCATATTTAGTTTTTAAAGTATCGCCAACTTTAGTCCAAGGCATTTCTTCATCAGATATTCCTAAGGGAGCACCATTGTAACCTGTTGATAAGATACGATTGTTTTTGGAAACGATTACAGCTCCTACTTTACGGTCAGGGTCTTTGGACCTTAATGATGTCATCAAGGCAAAAGTTGCAAAGTAGTCATCCCAATTTATATAAAGAGGATTGGTATTTGATTCTGGATTATTAGTTTGTTCAACGCCTTTATTAGTATTTGGTTCTATATTTTCTTGCATAGTATTTTTAAAGTCTTTAAAAGACTATTCCTTTCATTTTGATTTTTAATAATAACTTTTTATTTTGCTTTTTAAATGCCTGTCTATTGTACCATAAATTTAAGATATGTTATACTATTTTTAGATAAAGAAAGGATATTAGAAATGAAAAAGTTTTTAAGTGTTTTAGTTATTAGTATTTTATTATTTTGTACTGGTTGTGAAAGTAGTAAAAATAATGAAGATTTACTAGGTATTGATTTTAATGTAAGTGGTAATGAAGCTACTCTTGATAATTATGATACAGAAAATCCAGTAGTTGCTATGGAAATTGAAGGTTATGGTGCTGTAGTAATGGAGTTATATCCTAAGATTGCTCCAAATACTGTTAACAACTTTATTTCGTTAGTTAAACAAGGTTTTTATGATAATAATTCATTTCACCGTTTAGTACCAGGTTTTGTCCTACAAGGTGGCGACCCAAATGGAGACGGAACTGGTGGTCCTGGCTATACAATTAAGGGTGAATTTACTAATAATCGCTTTACTAATACTTTGAAGCATACAAAAGGAATTGTTTCAATGGCTAGAAGTACAGCAAATGATTCAGCCGGTAGTCAATTTTTCATCATGTTAGATACTGCTACTAATTTAGATAATAATTATTCAGCTTTTGGTAAAGTAATTGACGGTATGGATATTATTGATAAAATCGCTAGTAATGAAACTGTTAGTAATAATCAAACCGGTAAATTAAAGAAAAATTTAACTATTAAAAAAGCTTTAGTTGATACTAAAGGTAAAGAGTACAGTGAACCAGTAAAAATTACGGAATAGTTAATTTAACAATTAGTTAGTAATTGGCTAGTTATTTAAATAAATAAAAGCTAAAAATAAAGAAAAAGAAAAAAATAATAAAATTAAAAAGAGAGTTCTAATAATTAAAAAAAAGAACTTTCTAAAAAAATAATTATAGTTAAAAAATAATACATCATTAAAAAGAATTAGTGATGTATTTCTATTTTAGAAAAATAGAGATTTTCAATAAAACTATAATTAAAAGATATTGAAAACGCCTAAAGAAACTAAGCCCATGATAATACCAGCTAAAACAACGCCACCCATGATAGCAATAACGCTTTTCTTAAAATCAAGGTTTAAAAGAGAGGCTGCTAGGGTTCCTGTCCAAGCTCCTGTTCCAGGAAGAGGAATACCAACAAACAAGAATAAAGCTAAATAAACGTTGCGTCCAGCTTTTTCTTGAAGTTTTTTACCACCTTTATTACCTTTTTCTAAACAAAATGTAAAGAATTTCTTAGTAAGTTTTTTATCTTTTCCCCACTCTAAAATTTTACGAGCAAAAAAGAAAATAAAAGGAACAGGCAACATATTACCAAGAATTGCGATAATATAGGAAGGAAGTAATGGTAATTTAAAACCAACAGCATAAGGGATAGCCCCACGAAGTTCAATTAAAGGAACCATAGAAATTAAAAAAACGATTAAATATTTCAAAAACATAAATTTCACCTTAATTAATTTTAGCAAAAAAAAATAAGAAAGGGAATACCTTTCTTAAAAAGTGTGAGTTTATTGTTTATATGTTATCTTAATTGTATAGG
>CAKOSN010000002.1 GCA_934102255.1 uncultured Bacilli bacterium
GTATTAAAAGAAGAAGCAATGAAAGAAGGAAAACCTGCTGAAATTGCTGAAAAAATGGTTGCTGGTAGATTAAAGAAATTCTTTAAAGAAATTTGTCTTGTTGACCAAGAATTTATTAAAGACGGCGATGTAGATGTTAAGACTTACTTAGCAAATAACAAATGTGAACTTGAAAAAATGGTTCGCTATGAAGTAGGCGAAGGTATCGAAAAAAAGGTAGAAAACTTTGCTGAAGAAGTTATGAGCCAAGTTAAAGGCACTAACTAATATATAGACAAACAAAAAATAGTGGGAAACCACTATTTTTTTACGTCTTCAATAACTTTACTGGCACATTCCATATAAGCCCGAAATAAACCACCGGCGCCTAGTTTTATGCCACCAAAGTAACGAATAACAACAACTAAAGCATCATTCATATTTTTACGTTCTAAAACGGTATAGATAGGCATACCAGCCGTGCCACTAGGTTCTTTATCATCACTTTTTTTAGCTGTGCCACAACACATATAAGCATAAGGAAAATGTCTAGCTTTCTTATGTTCTTTTTTTAAACTTTCTAAAATAAGATTTGCTTCATCAGGACTTGATATTTCATAATAAAAACCTAAAAAACGTGATTTTTTAATAATTATTTCATTAGAATTAATAAGTTTCATAAAAACACCCATAATAATTATAGCAAAATTTAAAAAAATACTCTATAATTTAGTAAGTAAGTTATTAGTAATATTTTAAGGAGAGAAATATGGAAAACTTAATTAAAGAAAAATTACATTTAGTACCTAATTTACCAGGCTCTTATCAGATGTTAGATGAGAATGGCACTATTATATATGTTGGTAAAGCTAAGAATTTACATCGTCGTTTAGCATCTTATTTTAATAGAGAACAGACTGGTAAAACTAAAAAACTAGTAGAAAACATTAAAGATTTTAAATATATTGTTGCTACTAGTGAAACTGAGGCTTTCTTAATTGAAATTAATTTGATTAAAAAATATAATCCTAAATATAATATTATGCTTAGAGATGATAAGTCTTATCCTTATATTGAATATATTTCTAAACCTTATCCTCGTCTTAAAATATCTAGATACTTAAATATTAAGAAAAAAGATAGTCATTATTTATTTGGCCCTTATCCTAATACTTATGCGGCTAGAAGAATAGTTAATTTAATTAATCGCTTATATCCTTTAAAAAAATGTGAAGGTATGCCTAAAGAAGTGTGCCTATATTACCATATTCATGAATGCTTAGGGTACTGTTCTAAAGAATTAGACTTAGAAAAAGTAAGTCAAATTGAACAAGAAATATTATCTTTTTTACGAGGTAATACGACTGTTTTAAGAAATAAGATTTTAGAAAAGATTGATAATTATAGTAAACAGTTAAACTTTGAAATGGCTTTAGAATTAAAACAAGAGCTAGAATATATTGATTATATAACAGAGAAACAAAAAGTAGAGCTTCATGACTTTGTTAATCGCGATGTTATTAATTATTATTCACGCAATGGTTATACTTCTATAACAATATTTTATATTCGTAATGGCAAGCTTTTAGGTAATAAAAATAACGTTTTAGCTATTGATACTCTTGATGATATAGAATCATTTATTGCTAATTTTTATTTACGCAATGAAATTCCTAAAGAAATATTAATTCCTGATACTTTAAATAAAGAATTACTTAGTGATACTTTAAATGCTAAGTTTATTGTACCCGAAAAAGGTGTAAAAAAAGAACTTTTAAATATGGCTTTAACTAATGCTAAGATAAGTTTTGAAAATGAATTTAAGTTAATTGAAGCCGATGAGAAAAGAACTTATGAAGCTAATGAAGAACTGGCTTTTGTCTTAAATATGCCACATATTAATCGCATTGATATTTTTGATAACTCTAACCTTTTTGGAACCTTTGCTGTCTCAGGAATGGTCGTATTTATTAATGGATGTCCTGAAAAGAGTGAGTATCGTAAGTATAAAATTCAAGTTGACAAAAACGATGATTATCACACTATGCAAGAAGTTATTTATCGCCGTTATAATAGAGCTCTAATCGAAGAAAGTGTGATGCCAGATTTAATAATTACCGATGGGGGCGAAACCCAAATTCATGCAGCTCAGGAAATATTACAAGATTTAGGTCTTCATATTCCTGTAGTTGGTTTAAAAAAAGATAATCATCACCGTACGAATGTTTTAGTTGATAGCAATTTAAAAGAAATAACGATTGATACAACTTCTAATCTTTTCCATTATTTAACGAGAATGCAAGATGAAGTTCACCGTTATACTATTAATTATCACCGTACAATTCGCTCCAAAGGTTCAATTAGTAGCGTTCTAGATAATATCGAAGGCATTGGTCCTAAGAGAAAAAAAGAACTTATTAAAAAATATGGTAGTGTTAAAAATATGGCAGGAGCTAGTACGGAAGAGTTAAGTACCGTAATACCAGAAAAGACGGCTAAAGTTTTAAAAGAGTATTTAGAAGCTTATCTGAAAGATAAAGAAAAACTTAAAAAGAGTGAAGATAATGATTAATATTAGAAAGGAACAAAAAATAGCTATTCCCCAAGAATACCTAGAGTATTTAAACCCAGATTATGTTTTTATTCCGATTAAAGAAAATAAAAATTATCCTAAAACTTTAGTTAAAAGAGATGATTTAATTGAAGATATAAAAGTTCCTATAACTGGTAATGTTTTAGCAACTGCTGTTAATAACGATAAAAGATATTTAATTATTAAAAATAGTCATTTAGATGATGCTGATAAAGATAATGAAAACTTAGATGAAATAGAAGTAAGTAAAAATGACGATAAAAAGGAAGAAGTAATAGAATCTTTAGAAAATTTGAAAGATAAAGAAACTATTTATATCAATGCTTTTGATAAAGATGTTTTAGCTTTTAATAATTATTATTTACTTTTAAAAGAGAAGGATAAAGTTATTTTTACTTTGAATTACTTAATAGAAAATACTAATGTTAAAGAAATATATTTAGTTATACCGGCTACTTATGAAGAGACAATAAATCAATATAGAAAAATAAAGAATAAGAAAATAAAATTAATTATTCTAAATGATTATTTTGCTTTAGGATATAATGATATTCTTAGTAAGTATTTAAGAGTTAATAGTAATAATATCATAAGTATTAGGACTTTATTTACTACTTATTATGCTATTAAAAATAAGAATAATAATTATATTTATTTAACTATAAATGGTAATATCAAAGCGGCTGTTATCAAAGTTACTAAGTATACTATTTTAAAAGAATTACTAGAGTATTTAAAAATAGATGCTAATGATATAGAGATATGTCTTAATAATAGTTTAATTAGTAAAAAAATAGATATTCAACATGTTATAAATGAAGATACTAACTTAATTATTGTAAATAAAAAAGATAAAGTATTGGAGTCAAAAAAAAGGAAGGATAATTGTTCTAACTGTGGGCTTTGTTATACTTTGTGCCCTTGGCATATTAATCCTTTAAAAACTAATAATTGTTATAATTGCGGTCTATGTAACTATGTTTGCCCTAGCAAAAGAGTTTTAAGGTTGGGTGATAGTGATGTCTAATTATTTAACAAGAAAGATTTCTAATAAGTTCTATGAAAGCTTATTACTCTTAATATTATTACCGATAATTTGTTTTAGCTTATATAAATATGGTTACTTAGATTATAGTAAAGGTTTAGTAAGCTTACTTGCTAGCTTTAAAGTCTTATGGTTACTTTTAATTAATATTATTATTACTTTTATAAGTTCTAATATTTTAAAAGATAATTATCCTTATAAGTATTATGAGATTATCATTTTAACATTGTTATTACCTATTAGAATACTCTATGTTATCGATATAATAGGAGTTTTAATATATAATTTAATTAGAAAATATCTTTATAATTATCATCTTAATAATATAGTTATATCTAAGTTACTTATTACAGCTTGTTTAATGATACTAAATAAAAATAATTATTTATCACTATATCAAGAACAAGTAAGTAGCTTATATACGACTAGTGATTTAATATGGGGAGCTAGTATTGGCTCTATAGGAAGTAATAATTTAGTTATTCTTATTTTATGTTATCTATTATTATGTAATGTTACTGTTTATAAAAAAGATATACCTTGGTATGCAATAATTGGATATACACTAACTTTAGGAATATATGGACTTATTAATAATAGTTTAATTGATTTAATGAAATTAACTTTAAATAGTACGATTTTATTTAGTATAATAATTGTTAGTCCTATTAATATAAGTAGTCCAGTAGGGAGAAAATTACGGAGAATATATGGCTTATTAGTAGGCATTTTAAGTTTTATTTTTTTAATGATAAACCCTTATGATGCTGGGGTTATAGGTATTATTATAGCTAATTTAATAATTAATCTTATTGAATATAGTTGCCGGTAAATATTTTAGTTAGTTATAGTTGATTTTAGCTGGATTTTAGAGTATTATTTTAAAGGATGAGAGAGGACTTGAAAGAATGAATATAAATGATTTTGATTACAATTTACCAAAGGAGTTAATTGCCCAAACACCACTTGAAAATAGAGCAGCTTCTAAGCTACTTGTTATGGATAAGAAAACAGGAGAACTTACGCATGAAGTATTTAAAGATATAACTAAGTATTTACATAAAGGTGATGTTTTAGTTTTAAATAATACTAAAGTTATTCCAGCTCGTTTAATTGGGGAAAAAGAAGATACTAAAGCACATATTGAATTATTGTTACTAAATGATTTAGGAAATAATAAGTATGAATGTTTAGCTAGACCTCAAAAAAGATTACATGTAGGAACGATTGTTTCATTTGGTGAAGGCTTACTTAAAGCTAAAGTTTTAGAAATAAAGGGCGAAGGTATTGTTCATGTTGAATTTATTTATAATGGTATTTTCTATGAAATTTTAGATAAGTTAGGTGAAATGCCACTTCCTCCTTATATTCATGAAAAATTAAAAGATAAAACTAGATATAATACAGTTTACGCAAAAATAGAAGGTTCGGCAGCAGCGCCAACAGCGGGCTTACATTTTACTAATGAATTATTAGATGAAATAAGAAATATGGGTGTTATTGTAACTTTTGTAACTTTACATGTTGGTTTAGGAACTTTTAGACCAGTTGAAGAAGAAAATGTTTTAGATCATAAAATGCATAGTGAATTTTATATGATGTCTAAAGAAACAGCCAATATCTTAAATTCAGCTAAAAAAGAAGGAAGAAGAGTTATCAGTGTTGGAACAACTTCTTGTCGTACTTTAGAAACTGTCGCTCATAAATATAATGGTGAATTTAAGGAATGCTCCGGTAATACTGATATCTTTATTTATCCAGGATTTAAGTTTATGGCAATCGATGCTTTAATTACTAATTTTCATTTACCAAAATCAACTTTAGTAATGCTTGTTAGTGCTTTATCTAGTAGAGAAAATATTTTAAATGCTTACAAGGAAGCTATAAAAAATGATTATCGTTTCTTTTCATTTGGCGATGCAATGTTTATAAAATAATTTATTGTTTTTTAAAAGAAGTAGGAGAGAGCTCTTACTTCTTTTATTTATATCAAATTATTATTTTGAGTGTAATTATTCAATCCTAAATGGATTATCAACGGAACCGTCCCCTTTATTTAGAATATTACCTTTAATATTTATTACAGGGCGAATATAGTATGAATTATTTGCAACAGTTATTAAAGTTGTTTGCTCATCTAGACCAACAGAATACACTCTTGCAAGATTGCTATTACTCCATTCAGCATATTGATAGACCATTGGTGTCATAGCCCAATACCAATTATTACTAAAAAGATAAGAGTTTTTATTTAATGATGTATAGTTAATCACACCAGCAAAAAGTGTTTCATCAGCTGTCATTATACCTATTGGATAGGTTAAAGCCTTGTTGCCAATATTAGAATTAATGGTTGTAAATAAATCATTATCACTATTTTTACATAATAAAGTTGGATTTTTGTTGGTAATCAATCGATTGTATCCATTAAATGTAGCACTAGTAACGCCATCGCCACTATATAAAGTTCTGTCATTGCAAAAGCCAGAGTCGGCAATATATTTTTCAAATGCCGTATTTGCTAAATTAGTAGAATACCAAGCGTCTATTTTTTCTTTTATTGTCGAGTTGATTTCGTTTTTAATGCTATTTTCGTATGTATCTGAATTTTTCCCATACATATAGCCAACATGTTTAATCTCACTTGAAATAGAATTGTATGATGATTTTCCAATAGTTTTATTCTCATTTTCGGCATTTTTAACATTACCATTATAGAGTAGTCTTATCGAACCATCACCATTAATTCTAATAAGTTGCCAATAAAATCCCCCAAAGTAAACATTGTTATTAGTGCCAACGCCTCTATAGTAGTAGCTAGTGCCAAAATCGTCGTCAGTTTCACAAAAATAACCATATTCATCTTCTAGTTCAGTAATATTATAATCATTATTAAAATACTTTTGGGGACATTTGGTGTACTCATCAACGACAAAGGATTTTTCTGCAATTTTAATATTATCTTTACTTTTAAAATAAAGATTACATTTGGTCTTTTTATTAATATTTTTTAAAAATAAGCCCCAGTTAGCATTATCCCAATAATAATTGACATCACTATCACAATTGGCTTTAACAAAAGATGAATTTTCTTTAGTAGGAATATTGGTAGTTAACTCATCATTCATATAAACAGCTATAGTGTCTTTAGATTTTGAATAGTGATTATTTTTATAAATAACGAATAATAAAATTATTCCTAAAAACAATAATAAGCTTAAAATAAAACATTTCTTTTTCATGGTCAAAACTCCTTTTTGCCGTATTTTCGGTTTCATAGAGTATATAACTCTATGAAAAATACCTTGCCAAGCCAGTATTTACCTAGGAATAATTAAATCTTGACTATAAATTTTGACCATAATAAAAAGAACTTAGTTGACTAGAAAAAACTAATTTGAACCTTATAATACCTTAAGAAAACCAAAAATTATTTGACCACAATTTTGACTACAATAGTTAAAAAAATAAGCTTTAAAAGACCAGAAAATTATGATATAGTTAATATATAAATTAAAAATAAGTACTGATTTTAAGGTTTCATAGAGTTATATATTTTATGAAAAGGACGATTTAAGACTGGACTAGTAACCAGTTTTTTCTTTTAAAATACTATTTAACTTAGAACCGTTTTTAAAAACAACAAAGAAAATATCTAGAGCCTCACTAATAACAAGACCATATAAACCGATATGGAGTAAACTGAAAATAAATAAAGAGGCTAATTTTAAGAAGACACCAATCGTCGTAGTTTTTAAAGTATAAGAACCATATCCTAAACCTTGTAAGATACTAGAAATAGGAGCTTCTAAATAATAAAAAGTAAAGAAGGGACTGAGAGCTAAAATATAATTAGCACCTAAATTAGTATTATAAATAAGACTTAGTAAGAATTTTCTAAAGATAGTAACTAAAATAACGGTAATAAGACCAATAAAACTAGAAATAAAAATGGCTTGTTTAGTACGAAGTCTAACTAAATTATATTGCTTTTGACTATAAAACTTGGATACTTCGGGGATAATACTAGTACAGATAGCTTGAATAAGAAAAGAAGGCATTAAAAGAAGGGCTAGACTATAACTATTATAGATACCATATTCTAAAACAAAAAAGGAAGAAGAGTAACCAACATATAAAATGGTATTAGATAAAATAATGGGTTCAAAGAAATAACCGATATTACCAATAATACGACTAGATACTAATGGCATGGAAGTATTAAATAATTCTTTAAAGATAGAAGGACTATAAGAAATAGAAGTTAAATTTAACTTAGTATTTTTAGGAAGTAAGATTAAGAAAGTTATAATACTAGCAGCTTCGGTTAAAATATTAAGAAGCAAAAAAGACATAATACCTAAAACTAAGTTTCTTTTAACTAAATTAGGAAGAATAAAAATAATAAATAAAAGACGAATAGTTTGTTCGACACAATTCGATATGTTATTAGGAAGCATTCTTTGTTTACCATAAAAATAACCTTTTAAAGTACAAGCTAAGGCCATATTAGGCATAGCAAGAGATGCAGCAATAATTAAAACTTTGGTACGTGGTTCATGCAAGAGATTGTTACTAATAAAATCACTACTTAAAATAATTAAAATAACACAAATAAAATTTAAAATTAAAAGAAAGATAATACCTTGTTCAATAATTTTACGGCTTCTAGTTTTACCTTCAGCAATAAGTTTAGAAATAGCTTGAGGCATACCAAAACCAGCTATAGTAACCATTAAAGAAAAGAAAGGCATAATAAGACTGTAAAGACTAATACCTTCGGTACCTAAAATACGGGTATAAAGAATTTTGATAATAAAACTTAAAATTTTAACAACAAAACCACCACCACATAAAATAAGCGTACTCATAAGAAATTTATTTTTTTGCAATCTTATCACCTATATAAATATTATGAAGATTTTCCCTTCAAAATTACTGGGTTTTAGTTTATAATAATGTGGAAGGACATCAGGTGAATATTTATGGATTATGAATTTAAAAGTGTCTTAGATTTGAAAGCACATATAAAACCAGCCTTAGATTCTAAAGTAAAAGAAATGCAACGTAAAAATATTAAATATGTAACACAAGATGATATATTTGAATATTTAAGAAATAATGTGTGGCCACTTAAGTCTAATTTAACATTATATAATATAGTTGATGATATATTAAATACCGATAATCAGGTGTTTTGTGATTATGTTATAAATAAAAAGAAGAAGAACTAAACTTAAAGCTTAAAAAAATTACGGGAGTGATTACAATGAAAGAATTAAAACGAGAATATAAAGAAGTATCTTATAAGGAATTATTAGATAAATTAAAAACTTATATAACAAGTGAAGAAGAATTAGAAACGATTGACAGGGCTTATAAATTTGCTTATGAACATCATTTAGGTAAGAAACGTAAGAGTGGGGATGATTATATTAGTCATCCAGTAAATGTTGCTTATATTTTAACGAGTTTAAATGCTGATTATATAACTATTTCCTCAGCTCTTTTACATGAAGTAGTAAACCATGGTGGAGCAACAATCGAAGAAGTAGAAGCAGCTTTCGGTAAAGACATAGCAGGTATTGTAGGTAGTATTTCTAAAATAAATAAATTAACTTTGTCAGATGATAAAGAAGCAAGCGCCATTAATTTACGTAAAGTTTTAGTAGGTTTATCATCAGATGTTCGTGTTCTATTTGTTAAACTAGCAGATAGACTACATAATATGCGTACTATTTGGGCTCTAGACCCTGAAGCTCAGAAAGCTAAAGCTAATGAAACAATTTCTGTTTTAATTCCGATTGCTCACCGTTTAGGTATTAATGCTATTAAAGCTGAACTAGAAGATTTATCATTATACTATACTAAACCTGATGTTTACCGCGATATTGAAGAAAAGTTAAATAATGAAAGTACTAAGTTAAATGAAGAATTAGAGCTTATGAAAAATGAGCTTATCGATATAATGAATGAAAATAATATTCATTTTCATATTAAAGCCCGTGTTAAAAGTGTTCATAGTATTTATGAAAAAATGGCTAAAGGGAAAAAATGGAATGAAATTTATGATATCTTAGCTTTAAGAATTATTGTTGATACAGTAAGTGATTGTTATTTAGCGATTGGTTTAATCCATGCTAAGTTTAGACCACTTCCTAAACGTTTTAAAGATTATATTGCTATGCCAAAAGAAAATATGTATCAATCATTACATACATCTATTTTTGGACCCCATGGTTATGTTTATGAAGTTCAGATAAGAACTACCGAGATGGATGAAATTGCCGAAAAAGGTATTGCTAGCCATTGGTCTTATAAAGAACATACTAAAGGTGGAGTTGTAAACGTTTTTGAACAGAAATTAGAAATGTTTAGAAACTTAATTGAACAACATAGTGATGACTTAAGTAATAGTGATTTTAAAAAAGAAATAAATGAAGAAGCTTTAAGTAAGATGATTTATTGCTTTACTCCTAAGGGTGATGTTGTAGAGTTACCAGCTAATTCAACACCAATCGATTTTGCTTACCGTATTCACTCTAAAGTAGGAGATACTTGCGTTGGCGCTATCGTAAATGAAGTTATGGTACCTTTAAATACGGCCTTGGAAGATGGGGATATCGTTTCAATTAAGACTAGTAAAGATTCAACGCCTTCTAAAGAATGGTTAAATATTGTTAAAACTAGTCAAGCTAAAAATAAAATTAAATCCTATTTTTCAAAGATTGACCGTGAAGAATATATTAAACGTGGCCAAGATTTATTAGAAAAAGAAATACGTCGTCGTAAACTTACTATTAGTGATGTTCTAGCAACAGAAAGAATTGAAAAAGTATGTAAAGATTTGAAACTAGATAACCTAGAAGATATTTACTTGTCAATCGGTTCTTTAAGATTTACACCTTCTTATATAATTAATATGGCTTATGAAGATAAAAAGGATGTTCATGATATCTTAATAGAAAAAATGGGACGTAAATCAGAAAATATTAACTATAAGAGTGATATTATTGTATCTGGTAGTGGTGATATAAAGGTTAATATAGCTAAATGTTGTAAGCCTATAAAAGGGGATAAGATAATTGGCTATATAACTAAGGGTGAAGGTATTACTGTTCATAAAAAAGATTGCCCAAATGTTTCTAATACTAATCGTTTAATTGATGTTTGTTGGAATGATACTAATGATACTTATTATTTTACTGATATATTAGTAAGTACAATAAGTAATAAGAATTATCTTTATGATTTAGTTAGTCTTGCTAAAGAAAAAGACATTTATATTGATGCCGTAAGTAATAAAGAAGAGGATAATTTGACTAAGTATAAATTAACGTTAAAAATTAAAAATGTTAAAGAATTAGATAATTTAATTAATGCCCTTAATATGTGCAAATACGTAATTAAGGTAGAAAGAGCTAAGAATTAATGAGAGTAGTAGTTCAAAGAGCTAAAAATTCTTCCGTAATTGTTAATAATACTTGTGTTGGTAAAATTAGTTCCGGATTAGTTTTATTAGTAGCGTTTACTGATAGTGATACTTTAGAAACCATTAATTATATGGTTAAAAAAGTTATTGGTTTACGTATATTTCCTGATGAAAATGGTGTGATGAATAAAAATATTCTGGATTATGGTGGAGAGATTTTAAGCATTTCACAGTTTACCTTATATGGTGATGCTACTAAAGGCAATCGACCTAGCTATATTAAAGCCGCTAAGGGTGAAATTGCTAAGCCAATGTATGAAAAATTTAATGAACTTTTAAGTAATTATGTTAAAGTAGAAACCGGTATTTTTGGGGCTGACATGGAAGTTAATATTATAAATGTTGGACCAACAACGATTTTACTAGAAAAAGAATAAGGAGAGTTATTTATGTATGATGATTCAGCAGGAGCAATGTATGAGCAAGAAGAATATGCTCGTAAGGAAGCTTTAAGAAAAAAGAAAATATTAATCAGAAGAATTATTGTTGTCAGTGTTATTTCGATTGTAAGTTTATATACCATTCTCTTTTTGATTGATCAAAGCAGATTTAAAAAAGGCCAAAAACCTTTAATTACTTTTAAAGAAGTAACCAAAACTTATAATGACGGTACGGTTACATCAAGATATGGCTTAGGTTGGGTATTTAGAGAATATAATCGTGAGTCGTTATTAGATACGGAAATGGTGCCATTTTTTAAGAAAATTCGTCAAGATTATGATGCTGCTACAACCGTAGATGTAAATTTACCACAGGTTGTTACTGACTACGAAATACCAGATAATCCTGATGAGCTAGAAAAAGTAGACGGCGTATTATTCTTATATGACGGTGGTCGTTTACTTGATACTTATAAATGTATATTAAGTGATAGTGATTGTGAAATTGCTACATCTTACCTTTATAGCGATGAAGTAAGTGGCATGTATGATGTTAAAATGAGTATTGTTGATAAAAGATATTCCTTTATTAAAGAATACCAAGATAAGGGAACAGAAAATGAGACTAGTTGGGTTCTTTTATACGATATAAAAAATAAACAAGTAATAGCTAAATATGAAGATGTTCATTATTCTAAACAAGAAAATGGCAAAGGAATTATTGATTCTTCTAAATATATAATTAAGAAAAATGGCTTATGGGGTATTGACCAAGTGATAAATGGTCGTATTAGCAATGTTCTTGATTATCGTTATTATGGGATTAATTTTTATTTTAATAGTAAAAAATATGTTTTAAAGAGTGATAATGGTTATCAAATATATGATATAACTAGTAATAGTATGAGTGATTATATAACCGATAAAATTGAAGATATTATAAGTAATGGTAGTAATACTTTCTATACAACTAAGACAGTTAGTAATGACGGTGTTTTCTATACATTATATGATTCTAAAACTTTAACAAGCGTTTTAGGAGAAAGCGTTAGTTATATAGAACTTCATAATAACTTTATAGTTTATGTTAAAGATAGTAAATTATATTTAACTGATTTTAATGGTACTAATTTGTTAGATAGAGAGATTCCTTTATACTTTAATAATTATAATGGTTCGGGTGTTAAAGCCTTTACTGTTGAAATATTAGGTAATCAGTTACGTATAGTAACACCAAAAACTAATGAAAATACTCATTATAATACAGAATATTATTTTGATAGTGTAACTTATTCATTTATTAGAACTAGAGAAAATGTTAAAGAAACAGTAGAGTAAAAAAGTATATGCAAAAACAATATAAAGAAGATTTAGAAGAATTTATTAATTTAACTAAATTGTCAAGAGGGACTTTAGTTGATAGTAAGTATCCCAATGAGGATTGGCATTTAAATTTTTATCAGTCTCATAGCTTAGAAGAATTAGAAAACTTTATAAACAGCTTACAATTAGATGAAAAAATACTTGATGATTATACTTTTAATTATTATATGAATGTTTTAATAAAATACATGAATGGTTGTTTAGATAGTCATACTCGTTTAGCATTTGCTAAAGTAACACCTTTACCTTATAAATTAAAATGGATAAATGGTTCGGGACTTTTTATAGATTATTCTTTAGATGCTAAAATTAGAAAAGCTAAGGTTTTAAAGATAAATGGCATCTTAATTGAAGAGTTGATTGCTGAGTATGAAAAAAGTGTTAGCTATGCAACTAATAATCATCTATATGCTATGATAGAAAATAATTTTAATATTTTAGAAGTTTTATATAGTTTACCTAGTTTTAAAAGAGATAGTTTGTTTTTAAAAGTTGAAACAGATAAGGGGATATTATCTATTGATACTAGAAATAGTTTGAAAGAATATCATCTAGAAAGAAAGGATAATAAGCCAAACTTTTATATTCAGGATAAAGCTTTGATATTTACGTATCAAAGTTGTCATCCATATTATATTCCAGTTATAGATAGCTTACTTAAAATGCTTGATAAAGAAATTGAAAATCAAAATATTACAAAATTTGTCTTAGATTTGCGTGGTAATGGCGGTGGTGCTTCTAGTATTATAAAACCCCTTATTGAATACTTGAAAAATACCAATTTAGAACTTATTACTATTGTCGACAAAGGCGTGTTTTCTAGTGGACGTTTTGCTTGCATTGCTATGCAGATGATAGGCAGTAAAATAGTTGGCGAACAAATAGGTACACCGATTAATTGCTTTGGCAATGTCCTAAGGCCGTCAGCTTTAACAAACACTTGCCAACAACCAATATTGGCGAAGACTTATTGGTGTTTAGATGATGATAAAGGAAAAATGATAGGAATTAATGAAAAAAAGGAATTAGCAACTCATGATAAAGACTTCTTTAAACCAAAGTTTTTAGAGTTAGACGAAGAATACACAGAAACCCTTGCTGATTTTGTAAATGACTATGATATATTTTTAAAGAATGCCTTAGTAAATCACACTAAAATTAAATAAAAATAGTCGGAATAATTGACTAAAAAAAAGAAAGTTATTATAATAATGGATAAATAAATTGTTATGTAGTAGTAAATCTAGTATGTAATAATACTAGTTTTTTACTTTTAGAAAAGAGGATAAAAATGATACTTAAGCAAAAAGGAACTATAGATATTTTTGGAGATGAGGCTCTTAGATGGCAATATGTTGAAAGCTTGATAAAAGACTTATGTCAAACTTATAATTATGGCTGGATTAGAACTCCTGTTTTTGAGGCAACAGAGTTATTCCACCGTGGTGTTGGCGAAACAACCGATATTGTTACTAAAGAAACTTATGATTTTAAGGATAGAGGCGACAGAAATGTTACTTTAAGACCAGAAGGAACTGCTGGAGTAGTTAGAAGCTATATAGAAAATAAAATGTATGGTAGTGCTACTCAACCAGTTAAATTCTTCTATCTAGAACCAATGTATCGTTATGAAAGACCACAAAGTGGTAGATTAAGAGAATTTAGTCAATTTGGCTGTGAGGTAATTGGCTGCGATGATGCTTATATCGATGCCGAAATTATTTCTATACCTGTTAATCTTTTTAAAACTTTAGGACTTCGTAATGTTAAAGTAGAGCTTAACTCCCTAGGAGATAAAGAATCACGTGAGAATTATCGTGAAGCTTTAATTAATTATTTAAGACCACATATTGATGAATTATGTGAAGATTGCAAAGTTAGATTAGAAAAGAATCCATTAAGAATTTTAGATTGTAAAATTGACGGAGATAATGAAATCATTAAGAATGCTCCTAAGACAATCGATTATTTGACGGATGATGCTAAAAAAAGATTTGAAGCTGTTAAACATTATTTAGAGGTAATGGATATCGATTTTGAAGTAAATCCCAAAATAGTTAGAGGTCTTGATTATTATAATCATACAGTATTTGAAATAATGGCTGATATTGATTCTATGGGTAGTCAAAGTACACTAGCTGCCGGTGGTAGATATAACGGTATGATTGAAACTTTAGGTGGTCCAAGTACTCCTGCTATTGGTTTTGCTTGTGGTCTTGATAGACTTATGCTTGCTCTTATTAAAGAAGATATTGAATTACCAGTTAAAAATTGGATAGATGCTTATATTATGTATGTATCAGATACGGAAAAAGATTTTGCTGTTAATATTTGTCAAACCTTAAGATTAAGCGGTTTTGATGTTGAAATGGAAAATATGGGAAGAAGTTTGAAGGCTCAATTTAAACAAGCTGACCGTTTAAATTCTAAATTTTTAATTATTTTAAATGACGAGGATATAAAAAATAAAACAATTAAAATTAAAGATAATGTAACTAAAGATGAAGTTACTATTAATGAAGATGAATTAGTTGATTATATAAATATGAATATGTAGGAGATAAATATGATACATTTTACAAAAGAAATGGTTGATAGTTATGCTGATAAATTACTTATTGGCTTAACAGAAGAAGAAAATAAAATGGTTTTAGATGAATTTGCTGAGATTGACCGTAATATTAATATTATCAATGCTATTCCTAATATTAAAGATGTTGAACCTATGAGTTATTGTCTTGATAATATGGAATGCCATTTAAATGACGATGAAGCTGAGGCTACAGTACCTATTGAAGAATTATTAAGAAATAGTGGTAAGACTGTTGGTCGTGAAGTTGAAGTAGTAAAGGTAGTTGGTGAAAATGCATAACGAATTAGATATTGAAAAATTACATGAAATGCTAAAAAGTGGAGAAATTACTTCTGAAGAATTAGTAAAAGAATCTTTACAAAAGTCAAAAGAAATTGAAGAAAAATGTAATGCTTTTGCTCTTATTTTAGATGATGCAAAGGGTAGTCGTGTAACGGATAATTTACTTAGTGGTATTCCTTATGGTATTAAAGATAATTATTCGACTAAGGATATTGAATCTTGTGCATCAAGTAACACTTTAACTGGCTATGTTCCTTTCTTTGATGCAACTGTTATTGCCAAATTAAAGAGTGCAGGAGCCGTTGCTACTAATAAAACCGCTATGGATGAATTCGGTATGGGCGGTACCGGTACTACTGCTAAAACGGGAGTTATTAGAAATCCATGGGATACCAGAAGAATGTGTGCTGGTTCTTCAAGTGGTTCAGCTGCTGCTGTTGCCGCTGGAGTATATCCTTATGCTTTAGGAAGTGATACCGGAGATTCTATTCGTAAACCAGCAGCTTATTGTGGGATAGTTGGTTATAAACCTACTTATGGCATGATTTCTCGTTATGGTTTATTTCCTTTCGCATCAAGCTTAGACCATTGTGGAGTTCTAACTCGTAACGTTACTGATGCAGCGATTGTAACAGATGTAATTAAGGGCCAAGATGAGAAAGATATGACCTCTTGGGATAGCAGTAAGATTAATTTATATGCTAATTTAAAAGATGATTTAAAATCTCGAAAATTATGCTATGTTAAAGAAATTGTTTCTTTAGATAATTATGAGAATCCAAGTGAAGAATTAAAAAGTCATTTAAATAATTTTATGAATGTTATTAATAATCTAAAGAAGGATGGCGTTGAAATCGAAGAAGTTAGCGTTGATAAGACTTTACTTGATGCGGTTGCTTCTTGCTATGTAGTAATTTCTTGTGCTGAGGCTACATCTAATATGTCAAATTTAACCGGCATTAACTTTGGACCTAGAGGAAATGCTAATAATATCTATGAAGCAATGAAAGACCACCGTACAAAAGGTTTCTCACCATTAATTAAGAGAAGATTTGTTATAGGTTCTTATGTTTTACAAAGAGAAAACCAAGATAAATATTTCAATAATGCTAAACGTGTTAGAAGATTAATCGTTAATAAATGGAAAGAATTGTTTAAAGATTATGATGCTGTTATTTTACCGGTTGGTAGCGGTCCAGCTCCATTCTTAGAAAAATCCAAAAATACTTTAGCTGGTGGTTCTAAAATTTTAGAAGAACATTTACAAATTGGTAACTTTGGCGGGTTCCCTTCAATTACTATTCCTGACGGTTTTGTAAATGGCTTACCAGTTGGTTTAAATATTACTGGAAATTGTTATGAGGACCAAACGGTTTTAAATATTGCTTATGGTATTGAAAAAACAATGGATTATAAGAATCAAATAGCTAAGGAGGTTAACCTATGAGTAACGAATTACAACTAGTTGTTGGTATTGAAATGCACTGCGAGTTAAAGAGTAACGCCAAGGCATTTTCTAAAGGTATCAATGGTTTTAGTGATACTGCTAATGTTTATGTATCACCAGTTGATATGGCATTTCCTGGTACTTTACCAATCGTTAATAAAAAATGTGTTGGTCATGCTATTAAAATGGCCCATATTCTAAATTGTCAAATAGCCGATGTTATGCAATTTGACCGTAAAAACTATTATTATCCTGATTTACCTAAAGGTTACCAAATTACACAGTGTACTAACCCAGTAGGAGTAAATGGCAAGTTAGAAATACCGGTTGATGATAAAACTTTAGAGGTTTTGATACATGATATTCACCTAGAAGAAGATTCAGCAAGTCTAGACCACTTTGCTAAAATGACAACTATTGATTATAACCGTGCCGGCGTACCATTATTAGAAATCGTTACAGAACCATGCTTTAGTTCAACTAAGGAAGTAATTGCTTTTCTAGAATATATTCGTGATTGCTATCGCTATTGTGATATTTCTGATGCTGATACTAAAAAAGGTCAGATTAGATGCGATGTTAATATTAACTTAAAACAAGGTGGCAAATATGTTACACCAAGGGTAGAAGTTAAAAACGTTAATGGTTTTCAAAATATCGAAAATGCTATTAAATATGAAGAAGAAAGACAAAAAGAAGCTTACTTAAATAATAGAGCAAATGAATTAGTTCAGGAAACAAGAAGATTTGATGAAGATACTAATACAACAATTAGTATGCGTACTAAAGAAGATGCTATCGATTATAAATACTTCTTAGACCCTAATATTCCGCCATATAAGTTAGAAAAAGCATGGATTGATGAATTAATTAAAGAAATTCCAACATTACCTTTTGAACGTAAAAAACATTATATGAATGATTTAGGACTTAACGATTATGATGCTAGTATCTTAATTAAAGATAAAAATATTGCAGATTACTTTGAAAAATGTGTTATAATAGGTATAGATTCTAAGGTAGCTGCTAACTGGATAACTGTTAATATTGTTACAGAACTAAATAAGACTGGCAATAGTATTAATGACTTTTATATTACACCAGAAATGTTAAAACAAATAACTGATGCAATTAAAAGTAGTACTTTATCTAGTAAACAGGCTAAAGAAGTATTTGCTAAGACCTTAGAAAGTAAAAAAGAGCCAAAAGAATTTATTTCTAAAGATAATGCACAGATTTCTGATGAAGAAACATTAAGAACAATGATTAAAGAAATAATTGCTAATAATAAAGAACAACAAGAAGCATACTTAAATGGACGTAGTAATTTATTTGATTATTTTGTTGGCCAAGTAATGAAGCAAACTAGAGGAAAAGCCAATCCAGTATTAACAAAACAAATCTTAAAAGAAGAGTTAGAAAAATAAACAAAATTGTGTATTAAAGAATAAATTATGGGTATAAGAAAATTAAGACTAGGAGGTCTTTAATGAAGAAGAAAGTAATGTATTTAAGTCTACTTACAATGGTAGTTTTAAGTATAATTATAATCCCAATTAATATAAAGTTTAAAAAGGCAAAAGTTTATGAAAGCATTGTAGTAGTACCTGATATTGATTCTTATAAAACATTAACTTTAGAAGATATTGCTACTAATCAAATTAATGAAAGTGTTGCTAAAAAGAAAACTACTTATGAATTTTATGCTAGTATGTTTGGCATTGATTACGATACGTTAATTAATGAAATACGTAATAATAATAAAACATCTTTTAATGAATTAGATTTACTTCAAACAGGTAGTAATAAAGCTTCTTTTGATGCTTCGCTATTAGAATTTGTTACTAATTTAGAAAGTCAAAAAAGTGAATTATTTAAAAGAGATTACGTCTATAAAAACTGCAGTAAAGATTATATTTACAATTTAATTGAGTATTTTGTATCTTTAAATCCAAGCGTTGATGTTCAAACAGCAAAAGCTATTACCTGGATAGAAACGGGCAATTTAGCAGCTCAAAGTATGTTAAATAAAAATAATATCTTTGGTGGCATGAGTAATGGACGCTTAACTAGCTATCCTTCAATCGAATATGGTGTTTATAAATATATTAGTCTTTTAAGAAGTAGTTATTTCGACCAAGGCTTACGCACTGTTGAACAAATTGGTTATAAATATAATCCAACCGTTGTAGACGGTATTAAAATGGCTAATCCAACTTGGGTTAGTAATGTTAATGCTTATCGTAATAAATTTAGTAGTAGTGTTACTATTGACACAGTAGAAAAGTTATTAAATATGTAAAAAGGTTGCTGAAAGAGTAATCTTTTTTTGTTTGGCTAGAAAACATCAAGGAAGTTTTGCTTAATTTAGGAAAACTTGTAAAAAATATTTAACTTTTTTAAGCAAAATGGTATAATTTATCTATAAGAATAGAGGAGAATTAAGATGTTTGGAAAAATTAAATATATAACTGAAGGCGAAGCTCATGTTGAGTCTTTAGTACAACCTGGTCAAGATGTTGACTTAATGAATAATAACGTCGTTTTTGAAGCTGCAAATCAACGAATTTTAGGTGAAGTTGAAGAAGTAAATAATGATGTTATTAAAATAAGATTTCTAGGAGAATTTATTGGTGATAAGTATGTTAGTGGTGTTATTAGAAAACCAGTATTATCATCAAACATTAGACAAATTAATGATGAAGAATTAAAAAGTTTAATGGGTTCTTATAGTGATAAAACTTTTATATTAGGACAGTCTGCTATTTATAAAGGACATACTGTTTACGTTGATATTAATGATTTATTATCAAATCACATGGCCATATTTGGTAACTCTGGTTCAGGTAAATCTTGTGGCGTTTCAAGAATGGTTCAAAACTTGTTTTCTAACCCCGATTTTATAGCTTACAATGCTAATATTTTCATTTTTGATGCTTATGGTGAATATAAAACGGCCTTTTCAAAGTTAAATGAATTAAACCCTAATTATAGTTATAAATTTATTACGACTAATCCTACAGACCCAACTGACCAAAGATTAGCATTACCAGTTCATTTATTAACTTTAGATGATATGACTTTACTTTTACAGGTATCAAGCCACACTCAGATTCCTATTATTGAAAGAGCTTTAAAACTTGCTAAAGTCTTTGCTGATGTTTCTGATGAATCAACCATGTATAAAAATCATTTAATTGCTAAAGCTTTACTGGCTATTTTGTTTAGTAATGAAACTACTAAAGAAAAGAAAAACGAAGTATTTCAAGTTATTCAGGTATGTCATACTAACGAATTTAATTTTGATACTGATATTCCTGGAGTAGGTTATACAAGAAAATTTAGTGATTGCTTTGAAATAGATTCTCATGGTAATTTTGGTGAATCAGTATTAATTAATGAATATATCTTAAAGTTTATTAATGATGATTTAGAAGGACGTATAATAACTAAGCCTGTATATTATACTTTAAAAGATTTTGCTAGTGCTTTAGAGTTTACTTTAATTAGTGAAGGTTTCTTACATAATGAAGCTATTAGAGATGATGCTAGTATCTTGAAGGTAAGATTAAATTCTATTTTAAATAGTAATGTTGGTTCATATTTTAACTATCCAAATTATATTACTTTAGAACAATATATAGCCTCTTTAGTAGCTACTCCTAATCGTAAAAAAGCCCAAATTATTAATATTAACTTAGAAGATATGGATGATACTTATGCTAAAGTTATCGTTAAGATTTATGCTCGTATGTTCTTTGAGTTTGCTAAATCACGTACACAAAGAGCTAGTATACCTTTCCATTTATTCTTAGAAGAAGCTCACCGCTATGTTTCTAAAGATGCTGATACTTTCCTTTTAGGTTATAACATATTTGAACGTATTGCTAAAGAAGGTCGTAAATATGGAGTCTTACTTAATATTATTTCTCAGCGTCCAGTTGAAATCAGTGATACTGTTATTTCCCAATGTAGTAATTTCTTGATATTTAAAATGACTCACCCTAAGGATATTGAGTATATTAGAACAATGCTACCTAATATTAGTCAAGATGTTATTGAAAAACAAAAAGTTTTACAACCAGGTAACTGTGTAGGGTTTGGTGGTGCATTTAAGTTGCCAATGATTATTAAATTAGAAATGCCAAATCCAATGCCATATTCAACTAACTGTAATGTTAATGAAAGATGGAAAATTCATGCTAACTAAGGTTAATTAAGTTGCAAATTTTAGCTAAAATAGTGGAAAAAATGTAATATTTTAGGAACTTTTAGCAAAAGGACTTGCTTATAAAAGTATGATATGATAAACTTAAATTACCAAAGGAAAATTGGTTTATTTACATAAAACCGAGTAAGTGATTATACGGGAATCTAATTAGACTGTGGTGTTGAAGACTAAGACATTTGTACTTAGAATCCTAAAGCAGTTTATGTGTATACCCACCTGCGATAAGCGGGCTTTTATCACAATAGACCAATCCTTTGGTTTTTATATGTCATAAATTGTTTTTTTAGATTAAAAAGAGAAAAACAGTATTTATAAATACCTATAGATTTAGGATAAAGGTGAATGTTTAATGGAACAATATGCAAGAATATTAAAACTTATTAAGGAAGACCAATTAAAAAAACTTCAAAATAAAAATATTATTATTGTAGGAGTTGGTGGCGTAGGTGGTTTTGCTTTAGAAGCTTTAACGAGATTTGGAATTAAAAATATTACCATAATTGATAATGATACCGTTGATATTAGTAATTTAAATAGACAAATAATTAGTAATCATGAGGTACTAAATCAAAATAAAACGGATGTGGCTTTAAAAAGAATGCTAAGTATTAATCCGTCTGGTAATTTTAAAGGCTATAATGTATTTTTAAATCAAGATAATTTGGAAGAATATATTAGCAAAGATACAGATTATATTTTAGATTGTTGTGATACAGTTACAACTAAAATGAGTTTAATAAAATATGCTAAAGAAAATAAAATACCTATTATTTGTGCAATGGGAACCGGTAATAGACTTGATGCAACTAAATTAGTAGTAACTGATATATATAAGACTAATAATGACCCTTTAGCTAAAATTATGCGCAAATTATGTAAGGATAATAGAATAAAGAAGTTAGATGTTGTAACAAGCTATGAACTTCCAATTAAGACTCATGATAGAACTCCTGGTTCGACACCTTTTGTTCCTAGTGTAGCTGGTCTTTATATGGCAAATTTTATAGTAAATAAGTGGTTAAAAGAAATAAATTAGACCAAATAAAAAGAAATTAATGTTTAATATTAGTTTCTTTTTTCATTTCTTGATTACCTAAATTAAGAGAGTCTTCATATTTACTACGACGAGGGTAATAATATTTTTTATTTTTAACATTATCGGGTAGATATTGTTGTTTTACCCAGTATTTAGGGTAATCATGAGGATATTTATAGTTAGGGGAACTAGTTTTAATATGTTCAGGAACTTCGCCAGTAGAGCCACTTCTGATGTCATTTAAAGCATTATCGATAGCGGTCTTGCTAGAATTACTTTTTGGCGATAGAGCCATTTCTAAAACAACTTGGGCAAGGGGAATTCTAGCTTCGGGTAAACCTAGGATTTCTGAGGCATGAATAGCAGCCATTACCTTAGGACCAATGGAAGGATTAGCAAGACCAATGTCTTCATAAGCAATAACACTCATTCTTCGATAAATAATATCTAAATCTTCGGCTTCAATTAAACGGCCTAAATAATATATAGCCGCATCGGCATCACTACCGCGTATTGATTTTTGAAAAGCCGAAATTATATCAAAATGTCCGTCATCATCTTTATCAAAAAATACAGAAGGCTTAGAGCTAATAGCCTTTATAGAATCTAAAGTAATATTCTTATCTAAAACAGTCATATTAGCAACATCAAGTAAGTTAATAGCATTCCTAACATCGCCACTACTTAATTTAGCAATAGCCTTATAAGCTTCATCAGATACTGTTAATCCTTCCCCAGCACTGACACGTTTTAAACAAGTAATAATATCATCAAACTCTAAAGGTTTAAGTTCAAAAATTTGACATCTACTTCTTATAGCGGGATTTATTTTGTGATAAGGATTACTTGTTGTAAGACCAATTAATATAATTAAACCAGATTCAACATAAGGAAGCAAAATATCTTGCTTATCTTTATTCATACGATGAATTTCATCTACTACTAATATTAAATCTTTATACATTTTAGCTTCTTCAATAGCAATAATAAAGTCTTCTTTCTTAGAAGAAGTAGCATTTAAAAACTTATACTTTTTATTATAAGAATTAACGATAGCATAGGCAATAGATGTTTTACCAATACCAGGTTTACCATATAAAATCATTGAAAATATTTTTTGATTTTTAACCATATTTGATAAAATTTTATTATCTCCAATTAAGTGTTTTTGACCAACAACTTCTTCTAAGCATTTAGGTCGATATTTATTTGCTAATGTTTCCATATATAATTATAATTACTAATTTTATATAGTAATTCCTTTCTTTTGATAGTCTATATTATTATAACATACAGTTGTAATTTTATTAGGTTAATTTTATAATTAAAAGAGAGATAATAATCATTTTGACTATTTAAAGGATAATGAAAAAATAACAGCTAATATTATAGAAAATATAGGAAAGAATATAATAATTATTTTTAGTTAATATTTTAGACAATAATTGGTGTTAGAAATTTATATAGTAAAAACAAGGATTCTTAATAAAAGAAAGGAAAGTATAATATGCAGGATAATAAGAATAATAAAGAGTATCTAAATGATAATTATATAAAAAAATATATTGATTACATAGAGTATGAAAAAAGACTTAGTAGCAATACTATTTTATCTTATTTAAATGATATTGAAAGTCTATATAATTATGATAAAAATTATTATAGGTTTAAAGAAAATGATATAAATAAATATTTAGGTACTTTAGACTATTTAGATAGTAGAAGTTTAGCTCATTCTATAACGGTTTTAAGGTCGCTATATGGCTTTTTAACTAAGGAAGGTATAATAGCTAATCCATGTAAAAACATTGCTATGCCAAAATTAGAGGCTGATTTACCAGGATATTTAACGATTGATGAGGTAAATAAATTATTAGAAATAGATTTGAAAAAACCAAATGATTATCGAAATAAGGCAATGTTAGAATTAGATTTTGCTACGGGCTTGCGTGTTAGTGAACTTGTCAATTTAAAAGTAAGTGATATTAATTTTTCAGATTGTTATTTAAGAGTTATAGGGAAGGGGAAGAAGGAAAGAATTGTTCCTATCGATGATACGGCTTTAAAATATGTTAAAATATATATTGAATATTACCGAAATAGTTTATTAAAAAATAAAGATAGCGAGTATTTATTTATTTCTAGTTATGGTACTAAAATTACTAGACAAGCTTTCTTTAAATTAATAAAAAGTGAATGTGAAAAAAAGGGAATCAAAAAAGAAATATCTCCCCATACTTTAAGACATACTTTTGCCTCAGTTTTATTAAAAAATGGCGCTAATATCCGAGTTATTCAAGAATTACTAGGTCATGAAGATTTAAAAACAACTCAGATATATACTCATTTAATCAATGAAAAGTTAAAAAAAGACTACGAAGAATATCATCCTCGTAGCCATAAGGAATAGAGCTATCTTAAATTAAATTTCATCATTTAATTCATTGGCTCTAGCATGACATTTGCTATTATTTTTAGCACAGTTATGACACTTAGAATTTCTAGCTTTAGCTTTGGCATTATTCTTAGCGTTATTACGTGCATTACATCTAGCATTGTTTTTTGAATTCATTTTGACCTCCTAATTATATTGTTGCCATATTGTCTTATTTCATACCAGAATTATAATGGTAATTTCTGGTTTCTTTTTTGCATAAAATTAGTGTGATTTATTATGGAAACAAAAACGGCAATTTTATTATCAATTTTAGCTGGTGGTGCGACTAATCTAGGAGTTCTTTTTACTTATTTTAAGAAGGATAGGGTAAGGGAAGTTATTAGTGTTAGTCTTTCTTTTGCTTTTGGGGTAATGAGCCTTATTAGTTTTAAGGAGCTATTACCATTACCTATTAAATATTTTATTAAAAATTTAAATATAGGTGTTGCTTTATTAATTATTTTTTTAATACCAGTTTTAGCTTTTATGATACTTAAAATTTCTAAAATTAATATAAAGAAGGGGAGTAATCTTTATAAAATAGGTATTTTAAATATGTTAATTCTATTTTTACATAATCTGCCGGAAGGTATTGCAGTTTTTACTTCTAGTGTTGCTAGTCAAAAATTAGGATTAAAGATTGCTTTATCGATTGGTGCTCATAATTTACCAGAAGGTATATGTATAGCGGTACCTATTTATTACAGTACTGGTGATAGAAGAAAAGCTTTTTTCTATACTTTTTTATCAGGAGTTGCTGAACCAATCGGAGCTATTATTACTTGGCTTTTTCTCAAACCATTTATCAGCATTTGTTTTCTTAATGTAACTTTGTATTTTGTTGGTTGTTTAATGTTAACAATAGCTATTTTAGAGATTTTGCCAGAAGTTTTAAGCTATAAAAGATATTTTTATATTTTAATTGGTTTATTATTATCTTTATTTATATTATTTTTATAAATTAAATTAAGTTAATAAAATATAACATGGTGATATTATTAAGAGAATAGTATAGGATTATAACTAATTAAAATTATATTTATACTGTATTAAAATCTTCTTAAAATATAAATGTTAACATAATATATATTATGTGCAGTTTAATATTTTTAATTAATTTTCTTAATTTATCTGATTAATATAAGATTTCTAAATTGAAGTTATTTAATTAAAACTTAGATTATTTATTATGTATAATGTTTAATGATAAATGTTTAAATGTTTATTAGATAATCATATTAGTTTAAATTAATTTTTAAAATCTAAATTATTAATTATTAATTGTTAGATTAATTATTTAACTAAAAACTTTAATATTATAGTTAAATCAATCATGCATTATAAATTATATTATCTGTATTAAATAATTACTAAGTTAGCTAAAAATTCAAGTGAATTTTCGTGCATTGAAATTTTAAAAGATGAATGATTATTCACCTCGATGCTTGAATTTTGCAAGCTTTTTAGAGCTTAAATTATATTAAAAATAATACTTAAGTTAATAATTATAAAATAGTAAGTTTTAAAAAAAGGTTAGCTTATAATAAAGGGTTGTATTTATTAAGAGAAAAATAAAATCCCCTTCTCTATTAAAATAATAAAAGTAGGGGACTAATACTTAAAAAGACTTAAGATTTTTTAGCTAGAATTTCTAAGATTTTTTCAATGACTTCGTTGGCATTAGAATTATCCATTTTAGTATAATTTAATTCTTTTAAAGCTTGAATCTTTACAGTACTTAATTCTTGAGTACGAGATATTTTTTCTTCTTTTTTAGATTCGATTTCTGCAACCCAACGACGATGAGCTTCTTGAAGTTTGCTTCGAGAAGAACCACCATTATTATAAAGGTTAAGAGCGGTATGAATTATACCTTCTAAGATAAATTGCTTATCTTCTTGAAACTTGTATTCTTCAGGGTCAGTATAACCTCCAGTCTTACTCATAAAGCCAAATAAATAACGAATTTCTGGCATAGAATCAATTAATTGCAATGTGTGATACAAATAAGTGAAAGTATAATAATTTTCATGGCGATAATTATCATCAAGTAATATTTCTTTAATTAAAGATGTTATGTCTAATAACAATTTTTGAGAATCACTATTTAAACCCTTAGTATCAATTGAATGACTTACCTCTTCCCTAGCCTTTGTATTCTTGCTAAGTTTTGCTTCGACATTCATTAAATAATCAGTAGTAACTTTGATTTTACCGATTTCACTTTCATCATTAATATCTAATAAGCGAAAAAGCATTATCTTTTTTTCTTTTGGCCATTTGCTTAAATCATCTAGTTCTAAATAATTGTAAACCATTTGACGAGAAACACCAAGATATTTAGCTAATCTTACTTTTGAAATTCCTAGCTCTTGTAATAATTCATTTAATTTTTGCACTGCTAACAACTGCCTTTCGTACTTTACATATTAATTATAACATTTGTACTTTACATGTCAACTAAAAATGTCTTAATAGAAGCTATAAATACCAAAGTTTTTGACCATTTTTGTGTACTTCTTCAATAATTCCAGAACCTAAACAAACATCGCCTTGATATAAGACGCAAGCTTGACCTGGAGTAACGGCTTTAGCCATTTTAGGATATTTAACTAAAATTTTACCGTTTTCTAAATATTCTAATGATACTTCATTGTCTTCACCACGATATCTAAATTTAGCACTGCAATTAGCTGGTCTTTCATCAGTTAAATAATTAATATTGTCAATTAGGCAAGAATCACTCATAAGATAGTTGTTATCATCACCAAAAGCTACGTATAGGATGTTTTTAGCAACATCTTTACCACAGACATAATGGCGCTGCAAATTACCTGATATACCGACATTACGACGTTGCCCTATAGTATAGTTCATAAGACCCGTATGACGACCAATAACTTTTTTAGTTTCGACATCAACAATGTCGCCTGGGTTAGGTTTTAAATAATTATGAATAAATTTTTGATAATTTCTTTCACCAATAAAGCAAATACCAGTTGAGTCTTTTTTATGAGCGGTTTCTAAATGCATTGCATCAGCAATTTCACGAACTTTAGGCTTTTCTAAATCACCGACTGGAAATAAAACATTTTTTAAAGCATCACGATTTACTTGAGCTAAAAAGTAAGATTGGTCTTTATTACTATCAACGCCACGCAAAAGTTTTCCGCCTTGCATTCTAGCGTAGTGGCCCGTTGCAATATAATCAGCGCCAAGTTTTTCAGCTTCTTTAATAAATAAGTCAAACTTAATGTATTTATTGCACATTAAATCGGGATTAGGAGTTCTTCCCTTCTCTAATTCATTAAGAAAATATTTAAATACATTATCCCAGTACTCTTTAATAAAATCAACGCGATGTAGAGGAATACCTAGTTGCTCACAAACAATTTTAGCATCATTATAATCTTGTTCTTGTGGGCAAATATTTTCACCAAAAGTTGGATTACCTTCGATATCGTTATTTAAAGCTGCATCCCAGTTACGCATAAATAAACCTATAACATTATAACCTTGTTTTTTTAAAAGATAGGCAGAAACCGAAGAATCTACTCCCCCACTCATTCCCACTACTACAGTTTTCATACATACCACTTCCTGCAAATTATTTTATCAAATTAGCCTCATAAAGTCCATCAAAATAGCCAAATTAACTTATCTATTATGAAATTAGAAAAAAGTAGCAGAACAATATCATATATAAAACAAACACTTACTAAAATAAAGATACCAATAGTTGTATTTTTGATGCTTTTTAAACTATTTTTTTCATGAGTTAACATAAAATTGATAACATTTTTACTAATGTTTGCTCCTCTAATAATTAAGAAAATATATATTAAGCAAAATAATAAATTAGTAATTAAATTATAAATTAAGCCATAAATAAAGCCCTTAAATCCTAGGGTAATTATAAAGATATAAAGAGTAAAACCAATAGTTATACCTTTAAATAAAATGATAATAAAATTTAAAAAATATAAAGGAACTAGAAAAGAAGTAAGAAGTAAAATAATAAAGATAAAGATATGACTAAAGATTCCATTTATCTTTTTAGATAAAAGTATATCTTTTAAACTACTAAGACTAGTTATAACATCATTTTTAAAAATAGTATCTTGTTTGATACCTAAAATTAAACCTAAAATAATACCGATAGCTAAGATAGTTACTAGAAAAATTGCTATGTTGCTGTGCTTTTTTATATATTTCAACGTTATCACCTATGATAAGTATATTGGCAAGCTGAGCAATTTATGCTAAAATAATAGTAATTAGTTATTGAAAGAAGGTAAATTTAGTAATGTCAAAAAAAGCCCAAAAGATAGTTGTATGGACTATGTTAATAGTAATGGTTGGAGGAATTGTTGCCTCTTACGCTGCTATGTTCTTAAATAAATAATAAAAGAATCACTAAGTTTAATTTTTCTTAGTGATTTTTTTGGTTTGCAAAGAATCTCTTATTTCTCTTAGAAGTAATACTTCTTCACTTACTTTTGGTTCTTCTTTTTTGGCATCTTTTTCTTTAGCTTCTTCTTTTTTATGGATTAAGGCGTTAATAATTTTTATAAAGATAAAAATTGAGGCGGCAATAATTAGAAAATCAATTATATTTTGAATAAAAGCACCATACATAATTTTGGCTGTACCAACGGTAATTGATAAGTTGCTAAAATCATGACCACCAATTATAACACCTATTATTGGCATCATTATATCATTAACTAGTGAGCTAACTATTTTAGAAAAAGCATTGCCCATTACAACACCAACTGCTAAGTCAATAACATTGCCACGCATAATAAATTTTTTAAACTCTTCAATTAATTTTTTCATTTAAAACATTACTCCTTTAAACACCTATAGTTTAACATTGATTTTTAGAAATTTAAAGTAGTAATTTTCTAATAAGATGCAAAACAGTAATTAGTTATTGTTTTAAATAGCTTTTTTACCTAAAAAGGAGAAACTATACTTTTCCTAAGCAAATTTTATACCTTATTTAAAAAGAAAAGCTTTTAAATAAGCCTTCTAATTATTAACTACACTATTAATATATTCTAAATATTCTTGGTTTCTGGTTTTTATTTTGTAAAAATAGTTATCTAATTCCATAAAATTATCTAAGTATTTTTCTTTATCTTCAGCACTTATATTTTCGTTAACAAGCATACCGTCAAAACGATTTAACATTAGCATTTTGTTTTCAACATATCTTTCGTTTATTAGGGCATTTACTAAAGTAAGTTTTAATTCTTTATTGCTTTTTAACAAATTATAAGCAGTGTAAATATTATCGAGACAAGCAAAAGCAGTTATTTCAACAGCAAAGTCTGGAGTATAATCACAAGTTATTTTATGATTTTGAACATTTAAATAATCGTCGTAACCTAAAGAAAAACTTTTATCATTAATACCAAATGATTGCATAGCATATTTACATAATATTTGAATTAAATCAGTTTCCGTTAACATTTTGGCTTTACTGCGGCCACCTCTTCTAGCTGAAATAAACTCATATTTATCATTGTATTTTAAACCGTCTGGCAAGACGCTTATATCATCAAATAAGACAAATTTAATAGCACTAGCAGCATTTCTAATGCCTTGAGATTCCTTAGTGCCCAAATAAATATCATCTAGCCAATTCATTTTGCAAGAAAAATCTAAATTTTTATCATCATTAATCATATTATTCCTACTTTCTTTTATATCATAACATAATTTTTAAATGATGACATCTTAATCTTTTTTTCTTTTGATTTTTAGCTATCTTTTTAGACTTATTTCTCTTTTAGAAATTCTTTCATCTATTTTTAGCATTTCTTCATCATAATTATCAAATTCATTTTGGCTTAAAACGCCTTTAGCATTTACATCTTTTAATAGCTTATTAATAGTACTTAAATCTGCTTTACTCTGTCCTTTACAGTATATTTCTATATAAGCTTTTTGGGCTTTTAATTGTTCTAATATTAATTCTTTATAACTTTTCATAATAATCACTCGGTGTAATATCATATCATTTCTTGTTAAAGATTACTAGTATAAGTTAGTATTCCCTGATAAACAATTTGCTTATTTGTTCCTTTTAAGCAGGTTATAAGGGTTATATCATCACTGGAAGTTACTTCTAAAGTCATTGTACCATTCTTTTCTATTTCTTTTTTTCTAATAACTTTATAAGTATACTTCTTATTTTGATAGTAAAAATTGATAATATCATCTTTAGATAATTCCGGTAGTCTTTTAAAGAAAGCTATTTTATTATAGCCAGAATGGGCTGCTAAAATTATATGGCTTTTTTTACCAGTACTAGGAAATATTGTTTCTTTAACAACAAAGATGTTTTTATTAACATCGTTTTCACTACTATTAATTTCTGGCAGTTGTTGCTTTAAATTTATCTTAGGTATTTCTAGAATGCTTATAGTATTATTTACTGTTTTTGCTTCTTCAAAGCTTGTCTCTTCTTGATTATTTTGGTAATATTCTTGATTCTCTTTTTCTATATTTAAATCAACCGAGGTATGATTTCTAGTTATAATATATAGTCCATTTGATAAAATGCCAAAGCTAACTAGTATTATTATTTTTAGCTTTTTAAGTTTTTTGTTCTTTTTATAATCCATGTTACTAAAATTATACTTTCTAGAAGAAATAATAGTTCTATATCCCATTTTTTAGGACTATAGGTATCAGGAATAGAAATTATTGGGTCATTAGGAATATCAATATATATTGCCTCATTATCGCTAGTAATACTAAAGTTTATAATGTCATTTTTTAGAGCAAAGCCAGCTGGTGGCTCTAACTCCTTAATATAATAAGTTCCCAGTGCTAAATTTTCTAAGGTTATTTTACCGTTAACATCAGTTAATGCTTCATATACAAGGACATCATTACTATTAAAAAGACCAATTTTAACATTGCTTAAAGGCTCGTTAGTTAAGCTATTAACTTTAGTAATAGTAACACTTCCTTTTTTTAAATAATTTTTAATTGTAATATTTTTTATAACTGTTTCTTCTTGGTTTTCACTAGTTAAATCAATGTTATATTTTGTATCATCTAATTTGTAAATATCATCGTTTTTTATTTCTTTTAAGTAATAGCTGCCTAAATAAAGGTCATCAAAGACAATCTTCCCTTCTTTATCAGTTATACCGCGATTAATTTCGGCATCTTTTGAGTAGATGACATTACCATTAATATCTTTAATCTCATTTTTCACATACAAAGCAATAGTAACATTTTCTAGAGTTTTAAAATAATAATTAAAATTGTTATTACTAGTATTAAGATTTTCTCCTAATTTTAGAGCAATAATTTTACCTTTGATTCTTTTATTATAAAATTTTGCCTCATAAGTAAGCAAATTATTATCTGCCATTTTTACGTTTTCTTTAGTTAAATTAACTTGTAATGGTTCTTGATTCCAAATATAGCCTTCTAATTCATTATCTTCTTCAATTATTGCATATTTACCATAATTTAGAGTTGGACTGGTTATAAAATAACCGTTTTCATTAGTTAAAAAGATATACTTATCTTCTTTGCTATCTGGATTTTCAAGATATTCATTGGTACTTAAATCCTTAATTTTAAACTTTAAATTAGCTATTTTAAGTGGCTTTTTAGTATCATAATCTATTTTAGTTACTTTAAGAGCTATACCATTAACGTTAATATTTAAAGTGATAGTAGTTGGACTAAAGGTGCCTGTTGCTAAAATGTTTTGATAATCACTGTGTTTATATATTAATGGATTAGCTAAATTCTTTTTATCTTTTCTAATTAAAGTAATACTTTCTTTACCTGGCGAAAGTGTTTTAAATGTTAAAGAATTACCATTGATACTAGCAGGAATAGTTGAATCTAAAACTTCATAATTTTCTAAAACCATATTTGTATCATTTAGGGTTGTATTAGAATTAGCATTAATATTTATTTCGCCTTTAATAAAACTTATTTCTTTTTCATGATTAGCTATAAGGCTTTCTAATTCGTTTATTTCATTTTGATAGGCATCTGCTTTTTTTGAACCATTTAGTTTTTCAGTAAAATAAAAATCATAATCAGGATTTACAGTTTTCCATATTAGGACTTGAGTTATTGCATACCATTTAGCATCTTCATGACCTTCATACATATAACCATAGTAACTAAGTAGATTAACTTTTCGCCAAACTTTATTAGAAAGATATAGATTGTTAGCATAATTATCTTGGAATTCTTGATAGATAGCACTTTTACTAAACGGTGCAAAAGGTTCTAGACAATAAACAAACTGATTATCACTTTTCCTTCTTAAAATTTGACCTTGCTGATATCTTTTATAACCACTTGGTAAGGCTTTAGTTATATAAATATTGGGTATCCATTCTCCTTCATAAAATGATACTTCCTCATCACTAGCATTAACTTCTTTAATATTAAAGATAATACTGATAATCGCTATCGTTAAAATAGCTATCTTTTTAAATCTTTTCATAAAAAATTCTCCCTTTCTCAGGGAGATAAATTAACAGTTTGCTTAAAGAATGTCAAAATACTATATTTAAAAGTTAGAACTAAACTTGTTACTAAACACTAAGTTTAGTTAGACCAAAGTAATAGTTTGGAGTGATTTTTAAAGCTATAAAACTTTTTTAATAGTATTTATGCATTGTTCATTAGATAAGAAAATATTAGATAAGCTGTTTTTAATGAATCATGACGATAAACAGAATCTTCTACTTTAGCTAGATTATCGGCTAAGACTTCAACATTAAGTTTTTTTAGATTATCCATATCTAATTGTACTGGGTCTTTTTGCTCTTTGGTTTGATATATATTAACTAATTCGTTATTTAACATGTTATTATTAGCAACAACCACGTTAATGTTTTTTGAACCTAAATAGTTTTCTAAAGTTTTAATATGGTCGCTAACAGTAAAGTTATCTGTTTCCCCAGGCTGCGTAAATAAGTTACAAATATACATCTTAGGAGCTTTAGCTTTTTTAATTGCTCTTACTAGCTCTTTATTTATTAGATGAGGAGCAATACTAGTTAAAAGAGAACCTGAGGAAAAGATTATTAAATCAGCATTATTAACAGCTTCTAAAACATCAGGATTAACGGTAATCTTACGATTATATTCGACCTTTTTAATTTTACTAGCACATTTTGTGATTTGTTCTTCACCAATAATTTTCTTACCATTTTCAGTTATTCCTATTAAGTCAGCATTATCTTCGGTTAAAGGAAGTATATTACCTTTAATGTTTAGCAAATTCATCATTACAGGAATACTACTCTTAAAGTTGCCTTTTATATCTAATAACGCACTTAATAAGAGATTTTTGATAGAATGATTACCTAGCGTTTTTGATTTTGTAAAACGATAATTTAACATATTTAAAGTATCACTATCTAAATTAGACATGGCAAGCATTACTTTGGAAATATCACCTACTGCAGGGATATTTAAGTCTTTTCTTAGTCTTCCTGTTGACGCACCGTTATCTGCAACGGAAACAACAGCTGTTATATCTAATGGGAATAGCTTTAATCCTTTTAAAATTTGGGAAAGACCAGAGCCACCGCCAAAAATTACTATCTTTTTCATTTATTTTATCACCATTATTAAGTATACGCTAAAACGGCTTTAATTACTACCCTTTTCACCTTGTTCTAACATGTTTATAATACTGATACCATATCCCGTTTTGACATTATCTATAGTAACATGAGTAACAGCACCAATTAATTTACCATTTTGAACGATTGGCGAACCACTCATACCCTGAACGATACCACCGGCATCTTTTATTAAGTTTTCATCGTTAATTTCAAAGTAAATATTTTTAATAGCACTATTTTTATCTATTTTTAAAATATTAATTGTATATTCTTTAGTTTCGCCTTGATATAAGGAAGTATAAATGGTGGCTTTTCCTAGTTTTACTTCATCTATTTTAGCAACAGGGATAGTTTTATTATCATTTGGAATATTATTATATGTACCGAAGATACCAGAATTAGTATTTTGAGTTATTGTACCATAAACATTTTGACGATAAAATTTAGTATTAATACTACCGGGATTACCGTCAGTACTTTTGGTAATGTTAGTAATTACACTTTTAAATATTGAACCATCGCTTATTTTTATGGCTTCATTAGTGTTACTATCTATTATATAGTGGCCTAAAGCACCGTAAATTTTAGTTTCTGGGTCAATATAAGTAAGTGTACCATTACCTAGAAGGTTATCTTTAACATAAATTCCGGTTTTATATGAACCATTAGTCTTTTCTAATTTTAATTTAGTTGTATATTCTTTTTCATTACGTAAATAAGTTATTTCAACTTGGTTATCAGTTGCATATTCTTCAATTTTACTAACGAGTTCTTTGATGTTTTTAATTTCTTCGTTATTTACTCTTATAATATAATCACCGATTAATAAACGGCTAGCATTATATATATTATTTACTTTGTAAAATCCTACTACTAGAACACCTTTACTATTGATAGAAATGCCAACGTTTTGACCACCTAAAATTACTTCATTTGAGTAAGCCGAAACCATTAATGGCATTAACCATAATAATAAGAAGGCAATTATTTTTTTATTTATATTTTTCATACACTTCACCATTAGTAGTATGATTTCTTTAACAAGTATTATGGTGGAAATATTTGGAAAAGAAAAAACTGTAGTCTTTTTACCACAGTTTAAGGTTCTTTAATTTTTATTTTCATCAATGCTGAAGTCTTCTAAAGTATTATTTTCTGTTAATATTTTATTAATACTTTCTTTAGCATTATTTAGTTTATCTCCGCATACTTTGGCTAGTTGCATGGCTTCACTATATTTGGCTATAGCTTTATCTAAGTCTACGTTACCAGCCTCTAATTCTTTAACAATGTTTTCTAATTCTAATAAATTTTCTTCAAATGTTTTATCATTCTTAGTCATTTTTTATCTCCTTACTTACTACTTTAGCTTTAATATTACCATCTTTTAAATTAATATCAATATTATCATTTACTTTTACTAGTTTAACACTGGTAATAACTTCATCTTTATTTTTTACAATGCTATAACCACTTTCTAATAGTTTCATAGGATTTAAAACAGTAATAGTCTTTAGTAAAATATTAAACTGATATTCTTTATTTTCTAATATCTTTATTGGTTCTTTAAATAATTTATTATCAATAATTTTATGATATTTTAAATCGTCTTCTTTGATTTTACTAGTTATAAAAAGCTGCAAACGATCAAGCAAATTATCTAACTTTTGTTCTTTTATTTCGTAAATACTTAATGGATTTTTTAAAATTTGTTTACTAGTTATGGCTTCTAGTCGATTAGTGTTACTATCAATTTTATTTTGAATGGCTTTAGTAGCTCTAATTTTTAACTGATTAAATAAGTTATTTAAGTCGGTAATATTAGGAACAGCCATTTCGGCAGCGCCAGTTGGTGTTGGCGCTCTTAAATCAGCTACAAAATCTGCGATAGTAAAGTCTATTTCATGCCCAACAGCACTGATTACGGGTATTTTAGAATCATAAATAGCTCTTGCTACTACTTCTTCATTAAAACACCATAAATCTTCGATAGAACCGCCACCACGGCCACAAATTATAACATCTAAATCGTATTCTTGGGCTTTCTTTAATTGTTTAGTAACTGATTCTTTAGCTCCTTCGCCTTGAACTAAAGCGGGAAAAAGAATAGTTTTAGCAATAGGATATCTTCTTTTTATAGTACTTAGGATATCTCTAATTGCCGCCCCAGTTGGTGCTGTTATAATACCAATCGTTTTAGGATATTTGGGAATAGCTTTCTTATGTTCCGGATTAAATAAACCTTCACTGGCTAATTTTTTCTTTAGTTTTTCAAATTCAAGGTAAAGATTACCAATTCCGTCCATTTCCATTGTATTTACATATATTTGATAGGAGCCTGTGGCTTCATAAACGCTAATTCTACCGCTTACTAAGACTTTCATACCGTCTTCAGGTTTAAAATTAACTTTAGAAGCATTAAAATTAAACATTACTGCGGAAAGTCTAGAATTTTCATCTTTTAAAGTGAAGTAAAAATGTCCACGAGTATGATGTTTAAAATTAGATATTTCCCCTTTTAAATAGACATTATTTAAGTTAGAGTCTATATCAAATTTAGCTTTTATATAACGATTTAAGTCGGAAATTGTTATATATTTGATATCCATATAATAATCACTCTTTTATCATTTTATCTAAAACAGCATTGATAATTTTTCTTACTGAATCATCTGAGTACTTTTTAGCTAGCTCTACTGCTTCATTTATAACGACAATATGTGGAGTATCAGTGTATTTTAGTTCATAAATAGCCATTTTTAAAATAGCGGCTCCGGTTTTATCAATACGGCTAATATCCCAGTTTTTCATGTATTTATTAGCAATATTTATAATTTCATCTTCGTAAGTTATAACACCATAAACGATATCTCTTACAAATTCGTTATCTATATCTAAATTAGCACTGATTATTTCCTCAACGTTATAATCAATGTGTTGACTTCTGTTAATATCGATTTGGTATAAAATAACCATTATTTTTTCTCTTAATTCACTTCTTGATTTCATATATATCTATTAATCTTTTATGATTAATTCCTTTCTTTTTCTAATATAACATATTATTTTCTAATTTTTAAGATTATTTAATTAAGCCTTTTAACTTATATAATTCATTTAAGGCATCGATTGGACGCAAATTATCTAAATTTAAATTAGTAATTTCCGTTAAAAGCTCTTGATTAGAATTAGTTTTTGTGTAATCTTCTGAAGGTTCTTTTACTACTTCTTTTTCTTTCTTTTCTTCTTCTACTAAGTCAAATAGACTTACTTGTTTGACACTAGTTTTTATATCAGAGTCCTCATATTCTTTTAATATAGCATTAGCTCTTTTTAATAATTCTTCAGGCATTTTAGCAAGACGTGCGACATGAATACCATATGATTTATCGATTGGACCATTACTTACTTTATGCAAGAAGGTTACCGTACCATTTTCTTCATGTGCTTCAACATGAACATTTTTAATAGTTTTTATCTCATTTGCAAGTGTTGTTAATTCATGGTAATGGGTTGAGAATAATGTTTTACATTTAATGTTTTTACTTATATACTCTAAAATAGCTTGAGCTAGACTCATACCGTCATAGGTAGCTGTTCCACGACCTAATTCATCAAATAAAATAAGGGAGTTAGGAGTGGCATTAGTAATAGCATTGCAAGCTTCTTTCATTTCAACCATGAATGTTGATTCACCGCTTACTAAGTCATCAGAGGCGCCAATACGGGTAAAGATTTTATCAATAATTGGTAGAGTTGCTTTTTTAGCTGGAACAAAGGAACCAGTTTGAGCCATTATAACAATGATAGCTAGCTGACGCATAAATGTTGATTTACCACTCATGTTAGGACCAGTTATTAAAAGAGTGTTAACATTTTCAGGCATGAAGCAATCGTTTGGAACATATAAACCGTTACTTACGGCTTCAACTACAGGATGACGTCCGTCTTTTATTTTAATTTCATTTTCAGTTGTTAAGGTTGGTCTTACTAAGTTATATTCCTCGGCACAAACAGCAAGAGAAATTAAAGCATCTATCTCACTTAGAATCTCAGCATCTTTCTTTAAGCTAAATATATGTTCTTTAACTTTGTCTTTTAATTCATTAAATAAATTATATTCTAAGTCGATAATGCGTTCTTCAGCATTTAAAATTAGAGCTTCTTTTTCTTTTAAGGCTGGCGAAATGAAACGTTCACAGTTAGTTAAGGTTTGTCTACGTTCCCAGCCGAAGTCTTCCATAACCATTTTACTTTGACCCTTAGATACTTCAATGTAATAACCAAATATCTTATTATAACCAACTTTTAAGTTCTTAATACCTGTTTCTTCTTTTAAAGTTTCTTCAAAAGAGGCAATAAATTCTTTACCACCACTACGAATACTTCGTAATTCATCTAACTCTTTATTATAGCCTGATTTAATTAAGGAGCCTTCACGTACTGTAACAGGAGGATTTTCAAAGACGGCTTGTTCTAATAAATTATAAACCTCAGTATTAGGGTCTAATTCATAATTAAAGCCAAGTTTTTTAACATCATCAATAATATTAGGTAATATGCCTAGACTTTTTTTAATTTGTAGTAAATCTCTAGCATTCATATTGCCAGAAATTAGTTTTCCACATAATCTTTGCAAGTCATAAACTTGATATAAATACTCTCTTAATTCATCTTTAATAATAAACTCAGTATTGATTTTTTCAATGGCATCGTATCTTTTATTTAACTCCTCTATATCTTTTAAGGGGTGAAGTAACCAGCTTTTAAGTTTACGAGAACCCATTGCTGTTTTACACTTATCTAATAGCCATAATAAACTATAGGTTCTTTCTTTTAAACGAATGGTTTCAAATAGTTCTAAATTACGGACGGTATGGATATCCATATTTAAGTATTTATCTTTATCAATAACGTTTATTTCACGGATATTAGATATATCTTTCATATTAGTTACTACTAAGTAATAAAATAAATGTTTAAGACCAGTAACGAACTTATCATCTAAATCTTTATAAAGATAAGGATAATCTTCTTCTAAGTAATGATTACTATAAGATATTTCAATACCATAGTTATTTTTTAGAATTTGAACTAAAGAAAGATTACTATTATCAATTAAAATAACTTCTTTAATTCCTAAGTTAATTATCTCACTAAGTAAGGAATCGTTATTATGTTTTATTTGGCTTACCATGCATTCACCAGTAGAAATATCAGCATAAGTTAGTATATAAGTGTTGCCATAATCTAAAACGCTTGCTATGTAGTTATTATCTTTGGGTTGCATCATTTCATAATCAGTTAAAGTTCCCTTACTGATTACTTGAATAACTCCCCTTTTTACCATCCCTTTAGTGGTTTTAGGGTCTTCTAATTGTTCACATATAGCAACCTTATAACCTTTATCAATCAGTTTTTCAATATAAGGTTTAACAGAATGAAAAGGTACACCACACATGGGTATACGCTCACTTATACCGGCATTTTTGCCTGTCAGAGTCAATTCTAATTCTCTAGCGGCCGTTTCACCGTCTTCAAAAAATAATTCATAAAAATCGCCAATACGATAAAATAATAATTCTTCTAAATGTTTATTTTTAATATCCAAATATTGTTGCATCATTGGACTTAATTCTTCATACTTTACTTCATTTCTCTTCATCTGTACATCACGAAACTTATTGTATCAAATTTAGTATTTAAAGTCCACGTTATATCAGTAAGTATTTGTAAAAATCTTTATATTTGTCTCTTAATTTCAAAGGAAAAATCGGTATCTTGGTATCTCTTAACGATTAACATCTTTATTTTTTATAATATAAATTTTCTTTTTCTTAAAGAAAGCATAGAAAATATCGGTTGGTCCTAAGGACTTTTCATGCAAATTTTCTAAAAGCCAGTCTTTACTTTTATTTATATGAATTAATGTATCATTTTGAATAACGCCGTCTATTATTAAAGCCATGGGATAAGAGCTTTTAAGCTTCAATAAGTTATAAGGAAATATAGACAATTTACCGTTAGGCTCTAAAAAGGCATACTCGATTTCTTCAATACTTTTAATACTATTCTGGCGTAACTGAAATAATAAATCATCAATCGAGTAACGAGATTTAACCATTTCTTTATAGTTTATTTTGCCATTGGATATAATAAGAGAAGGTTTACCGTCTAAAAAGTTACGGACTTTCTTTGATTTAATTGACAAATAAGCTAAAATAACTTCCATTATTACTAAAACGGTTATAGGAATTACGGTATTTAATATCGTATCGTTGAAATTTTCAATAGAAATAGCTACTAGCTCAGCTATAAGAATAGAAACTATAAGGTCAGTTGTTCCTAGTTGACCTATTTCACGTTTTCCCATAATTCGATAAGAAACTAAAATAAAAAAATAGAAAAAAATCGTTTTTAAAGTAATTATTACTAAGTCCACTTATATCACCATTTATATTATGAGTAATTTATAATAATTTTAAACATATATTTTATTAGGTGATTTTATGGAAAAGATTTCTTTCTATTTTAAAAGTATATTAATATTTGTTCTTTATTTGTTTTTATTAAGTTTTATTAGTTCCTTATTTTATTTATATACCAATATGTCTTATAATTTAAATTGCTTTTTCTTATTTATTTTTACTAGTATTGGGTTTGCCATTTTAAACTTTTTTAACGGTAAAAAGGTTCCAAATAAAGGCTATCTTGCTGGCCTTAAGTTAGGCGGAGCGATTATTCTAGTTTTTCTTCTTATTAGTTTACTTGCTAAAAGTGGATTTTCTTTAAGTAAGTTAGTTTATTATGGCATTCTTTTACTAATTTCAGCTATTTCCTCTTCGATTGGTATTAATTATAAGGATAAGTCTAGTTTAAAATAACGAATTCGTTAGTTTCTAAATTAACATAAGAGGAAGTATTAATGACTTCTTTAGTTACGGGATTAGTTACTGTATTTAAATAACCATTTTGAATTAAATAATCAAGAGTAGCCGTTTTATTAGTGCATTTCTTATCTAATACACAATCATGAGCTTTTTCAACAACTTTTTTATTTAAAACTAGCCATAATTTTGTTTCTCTATCGCTTTTTATAGCTTCATAACTTTTATAGCCAATAAGGCCAGCCATTACTAAGACTAAGATACAAGAGATTATTTTACTGAAGTTTTCCATAATAATTTTTTATAAACTCCTCTCTGTACTCTAGAAGGCGGTCTTCTTTAATAGCAGCTCTTAGTTCTTCGGTTAAGTTAATTAAATAATGAATATTATGGATTGAAAGTAAACGAGCTCCAAAAGTTTCTTCACAATTAATTAAGTGTTTAATGTAGGCTTTAGTATAATTTTGACAAGCATAGCAAGTGCAGCCCTCTTCAACTGGAGTAAAATCTTCTTTATATTTAGCATTTTTAATATTAATTTTACCGTATCTAGTTAGGGCATGACCATGACGCGCTAATCTTGTTGGTGAAACGCAGTCAAAAATATCTACACCGTTACAAACGTTTTCTACAATGTCAATAGGATCGCCTACGCCCATTAAATATCTTACTTTATCTTTAGGAAGATAAGATGTTGCATAGCGAACCATTTTGTATTGGGTTGGTTTATCTTCGCCAACACTGGTACCACCGATTGAATAACCGTCAAAATCCATTTTAACTAGCTCTTCTACACAATGACGACGCAAATCTTCATATTCGCCACCTTGAACAATTCCAAATAAACTTTGGTTAGGATTATTAAAGACATCCTTACCTCTTTTTGCCCACCTTAGAGTTCTTTCAACGGAATTTTTACAATAATCATAAGTAGCAGGATAACCAATACATTCATCAAAACTCATAGCAATATCGCTATCTAACTTATTTTGAATTTGAATAGACTTTTCTGGAGTTAAAAGTAGGGCATCACCATTATATTGGTTTTTAAATTTTACGCCTTCTTCAGTTATATCTTTTCTTTTAGCTAAAGAAAATACTTGAAAACCACCAGAATCAGTTAAAATTGGTCCATCCCAATTCATAAATTTATGAAGACCACCAGCATGATTTACGATATCTTCACCCGGTCTTAACCATAAATGATAAGTATTTGCTAAAATAATACCAGCATGATTAGCTTTTAGTTCTTCTGGCGATAAAGTTTTTACTGTAGCTTGAGTTCCTACCGGCATAAACATAGGAGTTTCAAAAGTGCCATAATTAGTATGAATAAGTCCTAATCTTGCTCTTGTTGTCTTATCTTCTTTTAATAATTCGTATTTTATTTTCATATAAGTACCTCGCTTTCAAATTATATCAAAAAAACAGACTATCGTCTAGCAAGAAATAGTCTATTATGCGCATATTCGCTAACGGCAACATTGAAGTTTTCAAATGTCATTGGCATTTTACGCTCTTTTAGTAAATAGTAAATGGCAATTTTTTCATCACTAGTTAATTTACGGTAAGTAGAACCAAATTGTTTAGTGATTTCTAAATCGTCTAAAATACTTTGTAAGCTTACATTTAAAACATAATTTCCTTTTTGAGAATTTTGAGTTACAAAAGTCATAAATAACTTACGGTCGTTATTATTACTCAACAAATTTAGAGTAACTGCTCTTAATTTTAACTTTTCTAAAGGATAACTAGTTAAGCTATAATAATCAATTATAGTAAAATTACGTTTAGTATTTTCATCACCAGGAACAGGTATACCATTTTGTAAGCAATAGCACATGATATCTAAAATTTCTTCTAAATACTCACGCTCATATTCCTCTACTTTATTAAGATGAATAATAAATTCGTCTTCTAAATTATTTTCTTTACTGGCTTGATGTAAAAGTTCCGTCATTGCTTTAGGACCTATTTTTTCATTATATTTTGCAAAACGACTTTCAATTAAATCATCTATAGTCATATAATTTTGCATAAATTCTTGAAAAATTTCATTTTTTCTTTTCTGAGCAGGCGTATTTTTAGCGTCTTCTTTCTTTTTTATATTTAATTTGTTAATACAATCATCAATAATATTTAGAATCATTTGTTCTCTATTAAATAGAACATTTCTGGCTTCTTTATCATTTATAGTATCAAAATATTTAGTAAAGTGTTTAATAATAGCTGTTCTCGTACTTTTTAAAGTTTTTAAATCCTGATTTTCAAGAAGACTTCTTATTTTACTATCCTGATTAGCTAAGTCATTATTAATAATTTTATTTATTTCTAAGACATTTACTCTAGCTAAAAAATTGGCAGTTGGATTTTCGAGCATTTTCTTGTATCTTTCTAGCTTTTGACGATAAATATTTTTTTCATAAGCACTGGCATAATTAATTAGATAAATTTCACCATATCTTTTAATGTCAGTACTAGAAAGTCTTGTTTCTTCTTCAACCTCTTCTAAAGCTATATCAAGTGGTAACAGGCGATTATAAGCATTAACTAAGGCATTAAAATATTTAGAATATATTTCCTTTAGACGGTTATTCCTTATAATTTCAGCTTTTTCTTCTTTAGATAATTCGTGACTTTCTAATTCTGACATATCTTTTTTAGCTTTATCTTGTTTAAGACTACTAAAAGCATTATGGACTTCTTCTAGCATGTCTGGCAAGTTTTTGATTTTAAGCCTGCCATAGTAAAAATTATCAACATACTTAGTTAATTCTTCCGTTGTTAATCCATGACTTTTAGCAAAATCAGCTATAGCGGCATATACTTCTTTTTTTCTTTTTCCATCGGCTATAACGGTTCCAATTACAACATAGCATTCTCTAGCAATTTCTCTTTTTTCGCGCATATCAATTCCCCCATATGTGTATTTTATACTAACACATTATTTTATAAAAAGGCAATGCTTTTTAATGTTTTTTTCTAAGAAATTTTAGAAAAGAAAAAAGGCTAATTAATTAAGCCCATTTTAATTTTCCATTCAATGATTTTGGTAGTTAAACTTTTGATATAATCTTGACTTAGATTACCATTATTGATATTATCAATTATTTCTTTTATATCTCTAGCGTAATTTTTAGTTACTAAAATATTATTACCAGCTAAAATTGATTTTATACCCATTGATTCAACGTCAGCGGTTGCGCCCATATTAAGAGCATCGGTTATAATCATCCCTTTAAAATTTAGAGTGTTTCGTAAATAATTATGGTTATTTATAGAAATAGAAGCAGGATTTTCATCATCGAAGGCAGTAACAGTATTATGACTTATCATTACAGCTTCGGCTCCATTATCAATAGCCATTTTAAAAGGTATTAAATCTTCTTCTACTTCTTCGATTGTTCTTGTATCTATAGAACTACTTTTATGAGTATCTTTATTTTTACCGTAACCAGGATAGTGTTTTAAAACGTTAACAATTCCCGATTCTTTAGAAGACTCTAGGATATTTATGGCAAACTCGCCAGTAAGTTCAGGGCTAAGACCTAGGGAACGACTATAAATATAATCATTTTTATCATTAGAAATATCTAGTACGGGTGCTAAATTAATATTTAAGCCTAGGGATTTTAGAAGCTCATTTTTTTCTTTATTATCACTTCTTATTAAATCGAAGCCCCCTTCTTTATATAAAGTTCTAGGAGATAAAAAGGCACTACTTCTTAAGTTTTTATTGCTACTTATTCTAACTACAGTACCACCTTCTTCATCGACAGCTAGAAGTAAAGGGATTTTAACGTTATTTTGTAAGGCGGTAACCATTTCGATTACTTCATCTTTAGTCTTATTTTTAAAAGCTTCCCCAAATAAAACTAATCCGCCTAAATGGTACTCTTCTACATCATTTAGACTTTTAGAAGTATGATGAACCATGTAAAGTCCCCCTACTATTTCTTCTAAGGACATGTTATTTACTATTTCTTTAGCTTTATCGGTATTACTATTGTTTAGACTTTCTAAAGTAAACTCTTTATCTAATTTTTCTACGTTTGTAATTGTTATATCTTGTTTACTTTTATTTTTATCAAGGGTACCTTCATAACTTATTTTGACATAATCATTAACACTACTATTGATTTCTTGAGGCGAAAATTCATAAATTATTTGGTCTTTATCACAAAGGTAAGTTGTATTTTCATCTTGATAAATAATTAGACCTTCGATATTTAAGATTCTGGCATCATCATTGTTAACACTTTCTAATTTTTGATTATCATTTTTATTTTTATTTTTTATATACCAAGTCATAGCAGCCCCAGCAATAATTATTATTAATAAACATAAAAGTATAAATTTATATTTTTTCTTTAATCGCATATTATTTTCCACCTAATTTTTTTAGAACTAATTTTTGCTTTTCAGTTAAAGAACTAGCAATTTCATTATAACTTTCAACATTATAAATAAATACTGTGTCTAAAAGATTATCTAAGTAATAGTCTATCCCAATTTGTTTAATTAAATACTCCATATCTTTTGAGACATCAATAAAATCTAAAAGGTCTGTTGCATCTAACTCATTTACGCAAGATGTTTTTAAATAATACTCTTTACGACTAGAAGAAAAATAGTAATAAAACGTTCTTATTAGAAAAGCCAGAATTTTTTTATAAGCTTCTTCATTATCATTTTTTAATTTTCTTAGTTTTTCTTCGCCATATTCTCTTACAATATCTTTATCATGATATTTACTATACAAATATTTTAAATAAGTAAAAAACTCGAAAGGGGTTGTATTTTTATTATTAAGAAATACGCTTGCATAAGCATTAATTTGTTTTTGAGAGGCTATTTCTTGTTCTTCACTTTTTATATTGGGATGCAATTCTTTAATTATACTAGATAATTTAGGGTCATTTAAGGCTGTTATTAGAGCAGTATAATCATAATATCTAGAGTATTTATAAGCATTAATTATTTCATCTAAGAGTATTTTTAAATACCCCATATCAAAAAAGTATTCTAAAGTACCATTTATATCATTAGTAAAGTTATCAAAAGTATATAATAAAGCTTCAATATCAAATTCTTCGTTAGCTAAATCATTAAACTCAGTTAATAAAAAATATTCAATTTGCATTAATTCTAAGTAGGCTTTAGCGCTTTCTATATCTTGGCTTAGGTATTCTTTAAACTTTTTTACGATGATATTTAACTTTTTATTATGAATTTTTTTCTCACTAAGGTTTTTACCTTCAATAGAAATACTATCATAAATAGCAAGTAAGTTTTTGATGATGTTTTTTAAATTAAATTGCATGGAGACTCCTTAATACCACATTTAATCCTTTTTAGTTCTTGTTTAATTATACTAATAAATATGGCAAATTTAAAGGTGTTTTTGTTATTTTGAAAAATAAGTTAGTGGTTATAGAAAGAATTTTTATGCTTTTTGGATAATTAACAAACTTTTTTTATTTTTAAAAATATTACTTATCTTTTTCTTTTTAATTCTAATCCATTGTTTTCTTGATAATCATCAGTATCATTAAATGGCATCACTGGCAAACTAGTATTTTGTCTAAATAATCTACCGTATTTAAGATTATTTAATTCTTCGGCTGTTTGTCTTAATTTTTCTTGATAAAATCTTACCATTTCTTCTAGTTTTGCTTGCTCTTCTAATAATTTACTTGTTTCTAAATCTTTTTTTAGATTACTTGGCATTATATCTTTTATTAAATAAGTATTTAAATATTGGTAAGTCTCAGAATCAGAAAAGTTTTGTGTTTGATTAAAACCATTAAATCTTATACCTGATACTATCGATGTTTTGCTAATTAGAAGTTGAGATTTTGGGGATAGAAGCCATTTTAATGGGGATACTTCTAACCAAACTAAGTCGCCTTCATGATAAATTTGACCGTTTGTAAGCTTATAAGAAGTAGGATTAGTATATTTAGTTCTTATATATTTTTTACCATTATAAGTATATTCTAGGTATATTTGGGGCGCAAAAGGTAGAGAAAATTCATTTATTTTTCTAGCATCAATAGTATAGGTTTTTCCAGTAGTTTGAAGATTACCTGCTAAAAAGCTAGCTTCAAGTTGCTGAGCTAAACAGGGACTTACTGCATACTGTGGATACTCGCCAAATTCGATTTCTAAAGGCATACTTATTTTTTTAGAATTTTTTACTAACTTATCTGAGAATGTTTGATATTCTAAAACCGGACGAATGGCAGGAAAACGATTAGTTGGACTTGTCCACTTAACATGACCGTCAGTATTAATGGTAAAAGCAACGCCCATTTTCATTTGCGATGCCAAAAACCAGGTAGTAGTTCGAGACTTTAAAGAGGTATTATTTAAGGCAAATTCTTGGTCTGATACATTGGCTCCCAATAAAATAGCAAAGTCAGAAACAGCACACTTTGTTCCCATTTTATCAATAATATCAATTTTTTGACTGCCAAATACTTCTTCTCTTGTAAGCATTCGCATTTCATTATTATTAAAGTTCATTTTTATCTCCTTTTTTATTCATTTATTTAAGAATTTTTAGTTAAATTTCTTTTTAATTTAGATTCTTGATAACAAGTAACAAAATCATTATTAAAAGTAGCGCCTGTTATATTAGTACCTGTAAAATCATAAGAAAGAAATGTTACATCACTATAATTACCATTAGATAAATCCTTATTATAAATTGTTTGTGGATTTATACAGGCATTAGAGCCGGAAAAGTCAAGCCCACTAACATCGATGCCACTAAAATCAAATAATAATAAATTAAAATGTTTTAAAAGTTTACGATAATCACTATTTATGGTTTTAATACCAGCAATATTAACGGTAAAGTCAACAGGTACTTCTATTCTTGGACCTTTTGTTAATTTTCTTTTTTGCTTTAGAAAAACAATTTTTTCTCTTAACATTTTAATTTGATTAGTATACTTCGCTATTAAATCTTCATCACTATAATAATCTGATATTTCCCGGTTAATTTCTTCATTAAAATCTGTTTGACTATTAGCTGTTTTGCCAAAATACTCATTTTCTGATAGTAAAGTAGAATTAGAATTTAAATGTTTATCATGAATATCAAATTTACCTAAATTAACTACTCTACTGCCGACATAATAGAAATTGCCATTAATAATAAAATAATCATCATAATAGCTAATTGGTGTGTTTTTAGCAGCTAGCCATTCATATTTATCAGCCTTTTTATCATATAAATAATAGCCAGTACCATTAGAGCCTTTATAAATATAAAATACCATGAAGTTTAGATATTGTCTTTGGGGAATATATTTAGTTTTTACTGGCTTTAGGGTTAAATAATCTACATAATAACTATAGTCATAGTACCATTTTGCACTAAAAGCATCACAATAGTCATCATCGTCGGGGTCAAGTTCTGTATGTTCTAGATAATTTAGGTAATCACCTTTACTAGCAATTTTTATATTAACATTTTCTTTAAAATCACCCTGGTAATCTTTTTGAGACAAAATTCCATTATCAGTACTATTGGGGCCAAATTCTAGGTTCCATAAAACCCCTTTTCTATCGCATTTATTACCATTTATATCGATAGCAAATTTACGATTACCAGCAATACCATGTTTAAAGTCAAAATTAAAATCAGCATCCTTTTTCATATATTCTTTAAAAATAGAATTAAAATCAAACTGTGGTTTTATAACCTCACTTGCATATTCATCTAAATAACCATATAAATTATTATCAACAAGAACGAGTAAGCGATTACAAGAGTAGCGACCGCAAACTTTATAAACTTTTTCACCAACAAAAGCATATAGTTGGCCGTCTTTATATCTTAGAATCATTCTTTTTTCTTGAACTAATTTAGCCATTATTTTATCTATTTTGATATATTCTTCGGTATTTATATCTTTAAATTCACTTAATAAGTTGCCGTTTATATCAAAATATTGTAAATTTTGGTCTTTAACTAGATATCTATTACTGTCAAAATCAGCTATAAATCCCTTTGTATTCCAAATTAGCATCTTATTCTTACAAAAAATAGCAATAGTTTTTTCTAAGTTAAATTGTCCAATTAAGGCAGTAACCATTAAGAAGTTTTGATTATATTTAATATGATATAAGTTATTATTTTGCTTTAACTTTTCTTGTATATCTTTAGATACATTAAATTCAGCATAAATACTTAGAGTTAAGGTATCATTACAAGACAGTTCTTCTTGTCTATCTTCTTCACTTAAATAAAATGTAAAAAGAATATTATCGTCATATCGGCTTTTTAATAATATTTTATTGCCTTCTAAAACTAAAATCGGATTTTCTTTTATATTTTCTTTTTCATTGTTGTAACTAAATATAAGTCTTCCTTCTGGGTTATACAGTTCATAAATATTAGGACTATATGTTCTTTGAACAAGGATGTAACCGTTTAAACCACAAATAAATTTACCATTATATAAAAATTCATTGGTATATAAACCATTGCTATCATAGATACCAAACTTACCTTTAACGGTGTAATATAAGTCATAATAATTTGTATCTTCTAAAGTTTTATTATATGGTACTATTTCATTAGTTTTCTTATTAAAATAATAGGTTTCATCGTCATTTCTTTTAAAAACACTATATAAGTATTTTTGATATAATTCATTATTTGTCATAATTATTTGCTTCCCTTAACCAATTTCTTTTTTGCGGTACTACCTTAACATGACCGATACTAAAAAGTAAAATAACAAATAATCATGATTATAATAACTTTGGTTATGGAAAAAAGTAGAATGACTATTTCAATCATTGATAATCCAATTCATTATTTTAAATGACTTTTTTAACCAAAATAAAAGACGATTTTTTTGGTTTATCGTCTTTAAAAGTAAATATTTATCTAGTTAGCTTTCTTTTTAACTCAGATTCTTGATAACAGATAAGAAACTCATTATTGAAAGTAGCATTTGTTATATCAACGCCAGTAAAGTCATATGAGGTAAATGTTACATCACTGTAATTACCATTAGACATATCTTTATTATAGACAGTCTGCGGATTTATAAAAGCATTGGTGCCAGTAAAATCTAAGTTACTTACGTCAAAACCAGTAAAATCAAAGGTTAATAAATCAAACAACGCTAAGTAATTAACATATTCTTTAGATATATATTTTACACCATTTTCTTCATAATGAAAGTTAGCTGGAGTTTCTAGGGTATGACTAGGTATGGCATTCATTTTAAATGTTAGTTCTCGTTTTTGATTTTCTAATTCATCAATTTGCTTTTGGCATTCGGCTATTTTCTGCATATATTGCTGATATTCATTAATTTTTTTATTGATGTTTTCAGTAGTGGTAGTCTTATTTCTAGTAATAAGTTTTTGATATTTGCCGAGATATTCTTCTTTACTAAGTAAGGTACAGCCCTTTTTTAAGATTCTGTTTTCTAAGTTAAAATCATCTAGACATATTATTTGGTCCGCAACGTAATAAGTTTTATTATCCCAAGTAAAATAGTCATCATAAAATTCGATTATGGCAGTTCTACTAGCAAACCAGTGATAACTATTATCTCTTTTATCAAATAAGTAATAACCTTCTTGCCAGTAGAAATTTTTAGGAATAGAGAAAAACACGAAATTTTCATATTGTCTTAAGGGTTCGTAATCAGTTTTTACTAGCTTTTTAGTCTTATAATCTACGTAGTAGTAGGCTGGCTTTCTAAAAGGATTGTTCTTAGATGGTAAAACTTTTAAATATTTAGAATAGTCATAACTCCATAAGCTTTCTGTAAACGCATTTTCACTAACTAAACCATAATAATTTTGGCTTTCACTATGAAGACTTATGTAAGAATCGTTATTTTTCAAGTTAGTATAGGGACTAACATATTCGCAAACCTCACCGTTAGTATTTATTTCTTTACCGTCACCAACAGCCCAACCATAACTAAATGGTGTAGCTTTGGCAAACTGGGGTTTAATTACTTCATTGCCAAATTCATCTAAGTAGCCATATAGACCATGTTCATCTTTAACTAGAAGACGACCACAGCGATAATTTTTAATAATTTTATATTTTTTATTATTAATATAGCCGATTTTATCATATTTTTTAAGTTTTAAAGTCAGGCGACCACTAGCTATAAGATTGGCTAATGTATAATCAATAGGGATTACATCTTCTTTATCGACACATTTGTATTCAACAATTTTAACGCCATTTGTATCATAATAAGTAAGATTATCAGTATAAATTAAGCATCTTTCCTTATTAAATTGAGCATTAAATCCTAGCGGGTCATAACAAACAATACGATTTTCTAAGGGGCTTGTTCCCATACGTATTACTACTATGGCTGATTCTTGAAACTTAGTTATGGCTGTAATTACTAAAAAGTTAGCATTATAATAAAGGCTTTTTAACTTATTATTACTTTTTAATTCATGTTTAAAACTCTTAGGGATATTAAATTTTTGTAAAATCATATCGACTGCGTCTTTATCTTTAATACTAACTTCGTTGATTTTATTTTTTATTTCATAGGATTTAATTTTTATGCCCCCAACTTTATCTTTTAAAACAACCTTGTCATCTTCTATCGTTAGATAAGGAAAATAAATATCTATTTTTTCAGGGTCATTTGTAAATACTGATATAACTTTACCATGAATATCATATACTTTAAAAGTTCGGGGATTATCGCTAGATTTTGTCAGTAAGTAATCATCAACACAAGATAAAAAGATTTCATTAGAAATAGTATTATTTATGGGTTTACCAAACATATCATAAATGTCATACATACATCTTATAATATAATTTAAAAAATAATGAGAAACACTATCTAAGGTAAGGTGGTCGGGCATTATTTCTTGAGTTTTAACATTGTAAAAATAAGTTTCATCACCACGATAAAACACGCTTTCTAAATATTTTTTATATAATTCATCATCTTCCATATAAAACTCCTAATGAATGTCTATTATACACCAAATATTTCTAAAATTAATCCTTTACTTAAAATAAGTTTCAAAAAAATGATAGAAAAACTTAAAAAAAGTGCTTTTCTTTCTTACTTTGTTAGCTTTCTTCCAAGGATTTTCTTTTGATAGCCAACAATAAAATCATTATTAAAAACGGCACCACTTATATCGACATTAGAAAAATCATAAGTCAAAAAAGTAACATCACTGTAATTTCCATTACTCATATCTTTGTCATAAACAGTTTGCGGGTTAATGGCAGCGTTAGTACCAGAAAAATCAAGATTACTAACATCATATCCCGTAAAGTCATAAAATATTAAATCATATTTTTCTAGAGAATAGATATATTTACTATTAACTCTTTTAATGCCATTTTTTTCCACTTCAAAGTCATCAGGAACACTAATTCTAATTTTTTCCTCACGACTCATATTAGCAAGTATGCTTTCCCTTTCTTCTCGTAAAGCTGCCATTTCTTGTTCTATTTCTTGAAGTCTAGCCTTCCTTTTTTGATCTTCTTGCATTGCTAATTGCTTTTTTAATTCATCTTTTTTTGCCTGTGCTTCTTTTTTGTCTTCTGTGTGCCTTTTAGAAGATAAATATTCATCTTTTGTCAGTAACGTACTATCATCTTTCTTTACTCGACAAGCTAGTGAGAAATCTCCTAAATCAACTATCCTATCTGTAACATAGTAAGTATGACCATTTAAAAGGAAATAATCATCATAAAATTTTAAGAAATCTGCATTATTTGTAAGCCAAGTATAACTCTTATCTTTCTTATCAAATAAATAATAACCTTCTTGCCAGTAAAAATTTTTATGGATATGAAAAATCATAAAATTGAGATATTGTCTTACGGGTTGATAGGTAGTCTTTATCATTTCTTTAGTTTTATAATCAGCATAATAATACTTTTTCTTTCTTTTTCTAATTTCTTTTTTAGGACTTACGGTTTCAAAATAGCATGAGAAGTCTTTATTAGAAAAACCCAAGATATATCTATTTGTACTATATTCACCTCTATAAAAGGCAAGAGCGCCATTATTATTCTTAATTGTCTCATATAGTTCATGCTCAATATAATTGCCATTAACATCAATCGTTCCACCATAAACACTGGCAGTTCCACCGTAAAATTCACCAGCTGATGTAAATTGGGGTTTAATTACTTCATTACCATCATAATCTAAATAACCATAAAGTCCTTTTTCATCCCTAACAAGTGCTCTTCCACAAGTGAATCTTCCATATAGTTCATATCTTTTACCATTTATAAAGCCTAATAATTTATTTTCTTCTAACTTCAATTTTAATTTACCACTAACAAATAAATTATAAATATTTTCATCTACGCATTTTGCTTCTTTAATCTTTATCGAAATAAATTCACTTATTTTCTTACCATTATTATCATAATAAGTTAATTTATCATTATCACTTAATTTATCTCTAACTAAACATTTTTCTTTATTAAATTGTACTTGAAGTCCTTTTGGGTTATAACCTAGTATTTTAATAGTATTTTGCTTTTCCATACGACAGGCAGCAAGAATTGGTAACTCATATCCATCAAGAAATCTAGCTCTTATTTCTAAAAAAGAATTATTATATCTTATCTCATGTAATATATTTTTACTTTTCAATTTTTCAATTAAATGCTCTGATATATTTAATTCTTTTAAAATCTCACTTACTCTTTTACTACTATTGTTTTCTAATTTAATAACTTTTTTATTATCTTTAATCGGTATCTCATGGACAATATTATTGCCATCATCTTTTAAAATAAGCTTTTCACCATCTTTTTCTAGTTGCATTGGTGGCCAGTTATAACTTTTTGGTTCTGAGGTACAACTGAATACTAATTCATCATTATAATCATATAAATAATAATTATTATCTCCTAATGCCCGACGCAACACATAATAGCCATTCAAAGCACAAACTATTTCAAAGTTTGTTGGATATTTCAAATAAGTAGGATTGCCTTCAATATCATACACATATGATTTATAGCCACTTAGCCGATTCATTCTAACAAAAACATGGTATAAATCATAATAAGTAAAATAATTTAGTACTTCGTTATCGGGCAAGATTAGATTTAATTCTGGAACATAATAAAAACTTTCTTTATGTGGGACAAACACACTTTCTAAATATTTTTTGTATAATTCATCATCTTCCATATAAAACTCCTAATGAGTATCTATTATACATTAAATATAGAAAAATTAATAAAAATTTTAGCAAAAGAAAAAGATATAGCTAGAATATCAAAGCAACTATATCTTTTATAGTAATTATTATCATTAATAACATTAGAAGGATGAAACCAATCGTATGGAACCAGCCCTCAATATTAGCATCTACTCTCTTACCTCTAATCTTTTCGATGATTACGAATAAGATATGACCACCGTCAAAGGCTGGGAATGGTAAGAAGTTCATAAATCCTAAGTTAATAGAAATGTAGGCTGTTAAGTATAAAATTTGCGCTAAACCTAAGGCTAGAGATTGATTAACAATATTATACATACCAACTGGTCCGGATAAAGAGTTCATTGATAAACGGCCGGTAACCAAACCATAAATAATGGTAAACATTGATTGATAAATACTTTCAAATTTACTAGCAGCATAGGAGATTGCTTTACCAACGCCATGATAAGTTTCTTGGTAAATGGTAACACCAAATACACGAGTTTTATTACCTTTTTCATCAGTTGTTTCTTTTGGCGTAACTTTTAATGTTTCAGTTGTATTATCTTCATGTCTTACTTCAATACTATAATATTCTTTTTTATTATCTAAAGTTAATAAGACTTGTGCACGGTCCCAAGTTTTAGTCTTTTTACCGTCAATACTTAAAATAGTATCGCCATTACGGCCACCAGCTTCGCTGAATGCTGAGCCTTCTTGAACAGTGTTAATTTTTGGAGTTGTACTAGTTGAACCATAAATGGCACCGATTAAGAATAATAAAACGAAAGCGGTAATAAAATTCATAATGACACCAGCACTTAAAATTAAAATACGTTGCCACCAAGGTTTGTTACACATTAACTTTTCTTTTGGAATCTTATCATCATCTTCCATAACCTCACCGGCTAGTTGAACATAGCCACCGATTGGTAAGGCTCTAATTGAATACTGAATGCCACTTTTTTTAGAAATATGTTTTAAAAGAAGTGGTCCCATTCCAACGGAAAACTCATAAACATGAACACCACATAATCTAGCAACAATAAAATGCCCAAATTCGTGGAGTAAAACCAAAACACCCAACATTAAAATTAATACAATAATACTAATCAACCACATATTATACTCTCTTTTCTATTTATAATATTGTACATAACAATGTATATAATAAAACACCAAAAACTAAACTATCAATTCTATCTAGTATACCCCCATGGCCTTTAATAAGATTAGAATAATCTTTTATTTTATTTTCTCTTTTTATCTTGCTAAAGAATAAATCGCCTATTTGACCAAAGACACTTATAAGTATGCTCATAATAATAATTCTTAATACACTAGTATTACCTATTAAGCTTAAGTAATAAAATGTTCCAATTATACTAGCACATATAACGCCACCTAATGAACCTTCGATAGTTTTATTAGGACTAATACTAGATAATTTATGAGTACCAATGTAACTACCAATAAATAAGGCAAAGACATCAGTTGAACAAATCACAATAATTACATATAGTAATATCCATTTATTAATACTATCTAACATAACCATAGAATTTAGAGCCATACCTAGTAAAAATAATAAAGTAAACATAAAAAGTGATGTTTCTGTATCATATTTTTTAGAAAATATTGTAGGAATTACCATAGCAAATAAAAGAAAGGCAATCGTTTGATAAGATACTCCTAAGTATAAGGCATAACCGTCGTTTACTATATAGATTAAAGCCATAAAACTGATAAGTCCTAAAATAATAATTGGTAAATTTAATTTATCCTTCACTTTAGGTAAAGTAATTATTTCTTTATAAGCTAGAATAGCAACTGCCCCAATTAAAATTTTAAAAGCAACTGGTCCTAAGAAGAAACCTAAGGCAAAAATAAGAGCTATAATTGTGCCACTAATGATGCGGTCCTTCACTACTTACCACCTCCAAAACGTCTTTCTCTACCATTATATGCATCAATGGCCTTATCAAATTCTTTTTTATCAAAATCGGGCCAATAGCAATCAGGGAAATACATTTCAGCATAAGCAATTTGCCATAAGAGAAAATTACTAACGCGAACATCGCCACCAGTTCTAATCATTAAATCAACAGGTGGTAAATCTTGATATAAATACTTTTCGAAAATTTGTGTTGTTAAATCTTTGCTGGTTAATTTGCCACTTTCAATATCGGCAACAATTTTTTTAGTAGCATCAACAATTTCAGTTTGACCACCATAGTTTAGACAAATATTTAAAACGCCACCGGTACATTTGCTTGTTTCATCTCTTAAATAGTCCATGGCATTTAATACTTCTTCTTTTAAAGGACTTCTTCTGCCACTAAAAATCACCTTAATATTATTTTCTTTTAATTCTTTACAAGAATCTTTAAACTCACTAATAAAAAGATTCATTAGATAATCAACTTCACTAGCTTCTCGTTTAAAGTTTTCTGTTGAAAAACAATAGACTGATAAGTACTTTACTCCTTTTTTTAAAATATAATCAGCCATTTTTTTTATATTACTAAAACCACGCCTATGACCTTCTAATTTAGGTAGGAGATGTTTTTTGGCCCATCTTCTATTACCGTCTAAGATTATCGCCACATGCGTAGGTATTTTTACTTCTTCCATTTTTCCTCCTAATATTAATTATATACTGCTTAAAAGAGATAGTCAAAACATATATGCCATATTTTTTTATTTTCGCATATTTGCACCCAGCATTTCCATATCAATAGTTAACTGTTTTATACGTTCTATTATACGGTTAGCTTTTACTTTGTCTACTCCTTTATTAGATAAGTGTTCTTCTAATTCTTTAATTGTAAAGTTTGATGTAAAGAAGGTTGTTTTATGCTCATTCATACGTGATTGTAAGATTGTCCCAAGGATTTCATCACGTCCCCAATCGGTTACTTTTTCAGCACCAATATCATCGATTAATAGAATATCAACGTTACATAGTTCATCCATGATAACGTTCATTGCCTCAAAGTCGCCTTTAATAGTTCTAAGTAAATCAGGTAAATAAATAATCTTTGTCTTAAAGCCACGCTTTTTCATTTCATTAAAACAAGCACTTAAAATATAAGTTTTACCACAACCAAAATTACCATGTAAATATAAGCCCTTAATATTCTTACCAAAGTCATATTCTTTAATGAAATTAGTTACCCATTTAATTAATTTATAACGATTTTTATCACTGGTATCAATAGTTTTTAGTGACGATGTTTCTAGTTCTTTTGAGGCAGTAGTACTTTCTTTAATTTTCTTAAATTCTTGAGATTTAAAGTAGCAAGCCTCAGTTGAAAACATTAAATGATTATTATATTTTTGGGGATAATTAGTATATCCTCTTATTTTATTTTTACATTCATATAAGCCATGACAGTTCTTACAGTTATTTTCTTCTTGTAAGTATTCTTCTAATTTAGAAGTATAATTCATGGCTTCTTTTGCCGTTAAACCAAGGTTTGCTACTAACTTTTGAAATTCTGGGTTGCGGCAGGCTCTAATATAATTATCTTTAAGACTATTTTCAATTAATTTAGTCTTTGTTAATAGTGCCATAGTCAATTCCTTTCATTAACTCTTCTAATTCTTTTTGCTCTTCTAAAGTTGCTTCATTTCTTTTAATTTCAGTCTTAAACCATACGGGTACATCTTCGGGAGTTTTAATTGTAGTTGGAGCTTTAGCTATTAATTTCTTTTGCTCTTTTTCCGCTAGGCTCATAGCCTCTCTAGCTGTTTTTACGCCACTTCTTACCCATTGACCGGCAATAGTTTCAACGAAATTTTTATTTAGTTTATTATCATTTTTCTTTAAGACATAATCGATTAAGACATTTACAACAGCTGGTTTTAAATTTAAATCACAACATAAAGTTTCTAATAATTTTAAATCTCTATTAGTTGGTGTTACCCCGTGATATTTATTTTTTAAAAAATCATATGGTTTCGTATTTTCAAAGACATAAATAATTTTATCTCTTTTACTCATATTTTCTAAAGGACTAGTTTTCTCTTCTTTATAAACAAGAGTTGGTAGTTTACCATTATTATGATAAGTATAATAATTACGAGCTAGTTTTCTTAATTCTTCGGCGACAATATAACCACGTTCGTTAATAACATTTTTAATTATTTCACTAAACTGCATCGTATCTAAATTATAGACAAAAGCTAGATTTTCAATTAATTCTTTAGTGCGTTTATTAAAGGCCTTCTCATTTAAAATATCTTTAGGAATACTTGCCATTAACATATCAAAATCAATAACATTTTTAGCTAAAACGTTTTGCTTTACGCGTTCTGTTGCATCTACCTCAGGAAGAACTGTCGATGAGGAAAAAGTCATATTAAGACTACTAGTTATATCTTCGTATTCACTTAAAGAAATGCTTTTCTTTTCATAAGATTTTTTAATTGCATCGTATTCTTTTTTACCAATATTATTATATAAGACAACATTTAAGACAGGATGATTTAAAAATTCTCTTTGACTCATAGGACTATATAGCTCATATATATAAGAATAGATATCCCCTTTTTTGACATAAGTTTTTAAAAGTCCTAAAGACTCCAAGGCACATCTTGCCTCTTTAATACTTTTTAAGTCTAGTTTCATGATACTCATTAAATGATGATGATTATATTCTTCACTTTTAAAACTATTATTTTTTAAATCACGCCACAATGTAAGGTAAAGACTAACGGCTAAAGGTCCCATAATTGGTTCATATAATATAATTAAATTATCTCGGTCTTCTAAGTTTAAAATAGTCTTACTAACTACTGTATAAATATCGGCCGGTAAAAGACTTACTTTATCCATAAAATCACCCACTAGTTAGTATTATAATAAAGATTGAAAAAAAAAGAAATGTTTTTTTAACATTTCTCATCACATAAATCAGCTAACTTATTAAAAGCTTCTAAATATTTATTTTTTAACTCATTTTTTTGGGTTTCGTTTAGTAAAATATAAGGGTCATTTTGACTATCTACAGTACCTTCAATTATTTCTTTTACTACGCCGTCTTTTATAAATACAACGGTTGGAGCATATAATCTTTTTTCACCAGTATCAACTAGTTCATTATTTTTATCATAAACACCATATTCGGTCAAAACATTGTCTAATTTTTCTAAAAGAAAGCTATAAAACGCTGTTCCGTCTTTCTTTACTAAATTATTATTATCATCAAAACTAAAACTACTTCTAATATCTTTGATATCATAATAATTTATTTTAGCAATACCGTAATCTTTGCCGGCCTCATTTAAGACGGAAACCATATTACGGCACCATGGACAAGTTGGAAAGCCTAAATATAAAACACCAGTGCCATTATTTAATAGTTCTTTTACTTCATCTTCACTAGCATAGTAGTATAAATTATTTTTATCGATAGTAACCTCAGGATAGTACTTACCGTTACTATTTTCCTTGTTATTATAAGAAGTATACTCATCATAAAATTTAGTGTCGCTAGTAGGGGCATGCATATTATCTTTATTAAGAAGAACTATGCCTACACAAATTAAAGCGACTGTAATAAGTCCTGTAATATAATGTTTTAGAAAATCCTTTTTCATTATCTTCACCTAAATTAATTTTAAGCTATTTTATTTCTTATTGCAATCATTTTTTTATTTTAATGTAAGTTTTCTAGTGGTTCCATTTTTTTCTTCAATAACAATCGATTCTGGTTCATACTCTTCTTTATAGCAATCATAGCCGTCGTGAGTTTTTTCAAGTTCTTCATAACCATCAGGAATTATTTTTTCTCTATGGATGTAATTTCCGTCCTGGGTTACTACTTCAATACTATGGCGATAAAAACGACTTAGTCTTTCATTTTGATGATAAGCATTTAAACCTGTTTCTTTGATTTTTTTAATTTGATGTTGCCAGCCAATATCTAGTCCTAATTTCTCACAATTTTCGGTAAAAAAACAAATGGTTGTAGTATGGTCAATTTTATCATCAGCCTTTTTACAGGCAAGTCCTGCTCCCATTAAAAAGACCGGTACTGATATTATCGAAATTACTCTTAGTTTGGTATTACTTTTCTTGTGATAGTTATATCTTTTTTTATTACTGTATCTATATTTATCATGCATTTTAATCATCCTTCTTTTAAAGTCTATTTCCAATATACTAACACATTCTTGGATAGTCAAGAAATTTTAGACAATTTAGGTAGGATTATCGTAATTATTGTGGGTATTAAGCTAATTTTAGTTCATTTTAAACAGTTTATTTTCTGATTTATTTATTTAACTTTAATATATATAATTTAAATTTTGAAACTTTTTTTACTATAAATAGAAAGACTTTTATTGACAAAAGCTAAAATTAAAGTATCCTATATATCTATAGAACATAATAAGTCTTAATAGATATTTTCATTATTTATATAGGTCTTACTTTTTAACTTTTAAAGCTTATTTAACAAAACTAAAAGATAAAAAAATAATATAACTAGAAGTTTATCTAATTATATTATTAATTTTTTATTTAGATTTTTTACTATTTTTCTTATAAATTCTATATAAAATAAATAGACTCCAGATAAATAAGACAATACTTATTTTTTGATTAAAAGAAAATATTACGTTTTCTCTACCAGCACGTAAATAATCTAAAATGAATTTAGAAAAACTAATACCAATTAAAAGATAAGCAAAGTCTTTAAAAGAAAATTTAGTTCTAGACTTTTTAAAGAAAATAAGAAAGATAATTGTAAAAGTAATAGCTTCAACTAACTGGATAGGAAAAAGACCAGTATTTAAAGGTGCATGAGACGAGGAAGCATAGACTACTTTACCAAAGCCATTATAATTTATCCCGTAGCAGCAGCCGGCTGTTAGACAACCGATTTTACCGATAGCATACACCAAAGGAAGCGGTACGGAGCCTAGAGCCAATAAATCGATTGTTTTTTTCTTAAAAAGCAAACTATAAACGATTAAACCGACTAAAGCTCCAATCATATTACCATAAGATGTAAACCATAAACTTGGAATATCACTAACTTTATACTTAGGAAACTCATCGAGATAAGTAAATACTTTACCTCCAATAACAATAAAGATATTTTCTATTAATAAAATTATTAAGGCATCAGTAAATTTTAACTTATATTTCTTGTAATTTAGAAGAATATAACAAACATTAAAAACTAAAGCTAATTTTATCAGAGTATCATAAATCGATGTTGTAATTACCATATTTAGCCCCTACTCTTAGATTTCAAAATTAGTAATTTCATCTAAATCAATACCAACATCTTTAGCATGTTTATAATGTTTTTCTAAAGTAGTAGTAATATAATTTTCTAATTCAGTTTTACCCTTACTATTTGGTAAGAATGTTAAAGCTTCTTGACACAAAGAGAATCTATCTATTTTATTACGCAAACGCATATCAAATGAAGTTGTAATAGAGCCTTCTTCTTCGTAACCATGAACATAAAAATTCTTATTAGGTCGATTATAAATAAGACCATGAATAAACATTGGATAGCCATGAAAATTGAATATTACTGGTTTATCAGCAGTAAAATACTTAGTAAATTCTTCATCGCTTAAACCGTTTTTATTACGTTTATTACTTTCTAATTTTAAGACTTCTAAAACATTTATAAAACGTAGTTTAACCTCTGGAATGTATTTTTTTAATAAAGATACACAAGCAATAGCTTCGATATTAGGAGTATCACCACAACTGGCAATAACAATATCTGGATTACTACTTGTGGTTAGTTTTTCTAATTCTAAGAAACCGTCATCAACTAATTTTTTAGCTTCTTCTTTAGTTAGCCATTGTCTAGTTGGATGCTTAGAAGCAATAATGGCATTAACAACATTTTCAGATTTTAAACATTTATCATAAGTTAAAATTAAGCTGTTAGCGTCGATTGGTAAATAAATGTTAGCAAATCCCCTCTTTTTATCCGCTAAATGACCAATAAAACCGGGGTCTTGATGGGTATAACCATTATGGTCTTGTTGCCAAACATTACTTGTTAATATAAGATTTAATCCTGGTAAGTTACCACGCCAACTAATTTCACTAGCCATTTTTAACCATTTAACATATTGAGTAACCATGGAATCAACGACTCTAATAAAAGCTTCATAGCTAACGAATGTTCCAACACGACCAGTTAAAGTATAACCTTCTAATAAGCCTTCACAAACGTTTTCTGATAAGTAAGAATCGATAATACGACCGTCTTTACTTAAGTTTTCATCATAAGGGCTGATTTCTTCTTCCCATGTGCGTTTTTGACTATCAAATAAATGGTATAAACGGTTAGACATGGCTTCATCTGGACTAAATAAACGGAAATTATCTTTATTTAATTCAAATACATCTCTAATATATTTAGAAAGCTCTAGCATATCTTGAGTTTGATTTTGACCTAATTTGTTATTATCTAATAAATATTTATCAACTGCAGGCAAGATAAATTTTTTATCACTATAACCATTAGTAACAGGATTTTTACTCATTCTAGCATTGCCATAAGGATGATACTCTTCTAAATAAGATTTAAGAGTCCCGTCAGGATTAAATAATTCTTCAGGGCGGTAACTGCAAAGCCATTTTTCAATAATTTCTAAATAATTGGGAACGGTTTTATCAACCGGAATTTGATGAGCCCTAAAAGTACCTTCAATTTGTTTTCCATTAACAATATCCGGACCCGTCCATCCTTTTTTACTTCTTAAAATAATCATTGGATAATAAATTTTTTCATTATCGGAACTGTTCTTGATATTATTAATATCTATAACAATTTTATCTAAAGATGTCATCATTAGTTTATGCATAGCTAGAGTATCACTGCCTGAGACTATATAAGGATGATATCCTAAAGATGTGAAGTAACAAATTAATTCTTTATCACTCATACGACTATAAATGGTTGGATTACTTATTTTATAACCATTTAAGTGTAAGATTGGTAAAACAACCCCGTCTTTTTTAGAATTTAAAAATTTATGAATTTGCCAAGAAGTTGCTAAAGTACCAGTTTCAGCTTCGCCGTCGCCAATACAACAAGCCGCAATCAAGCTAGGATTATCTAATACTGCTCCGAAGGCATGAATCAAACTATAACCAAGTTCGCCACCTTCATGCATAGAACCAGGCATTTCGGGAGTGGCATGAGAACCCGTACCATAAGGATAAGAAAATTCTTTAAAAATCTTCTGCATTCCTTCTTTGTTTTTAGGATAATCAGGGTAATACTCACTAAAAGTGCCTTCTAAAAAAGATTGAGCAAGTAAAAAATTGCCACCATGACCAGGACCACTTATATAAATCATGTTTAAATTATCTTTTTTAATTATGCGATTTAAATGCGTATAAATAAAGTTTTGACCCGGAACGGTGCCCCAATGGCCAACTAATTTTTCCTTTAAATCACTTTCTTTTAAAGGTCTTTCTAATAAAGGATTATCTTTTAAATAAAGACAGCATGCACTAAGATAGTTAGCTGCTCTAAAATATGCATCAATTATATCTATTTCTTTCATTTTTCTCTTCCTATTCTAAATTAATTATAACAAAGAATAAAAAAAGAAAAAAGACCATTTTCAAACTTTTAAAGTAGATTAGATTCTTCCTTAAAGCTTTTTGGTCCTTGTTTTAAACTTGAAATTTTAGCGTTTTTTTATATTTTTCTAATTAAATTTGCTTTTTAGTAAGGCCGATTTCGTCTTTACTATTAGCCTCTGAATACATCATCGGAAATAAGCCACTTAACTGCTGATTGATTTTTTGCAGTTCATCTTCTAATAGTTTTTTACGAAAAATAAGATTATTGTATTCTAAGACATCACCGGTTACAGTAGAATTTAGAAAACTTTTAGTTACATCGAAGCCCAAATCTTTGAAACTTTTTCTAATTTGAGCTAATTCACTAGAAGTAAAGAATTCTACCTTATTGGAGAAAAATAAATTATCTAAAGTATTTATGCCGATTGCACGGGCTTTATTTTCTAAAGCTTCATCTAGTTTTAAGACAGCAATATCAAAACTACTTAAAGAAAATTCAAATTCATAGTAACCTGTTGTAGGCATTTCAAAACGAAGATTGTATTTTTCTAAACTAGCAAGTACTTCATCTATGGTTTTATTACCAATACCTTCTAAGGAACTAAAACCTTCCTTACTATATTTTACTAAATCTCCTATAAAATATATATCTTGTTTATTAAGAGCTTGAACGACTTTAATATTGGGAATAATTGCTTCTAATGATGAATTAAAAGTTAAAGCTTCTTTAGAAAGGATACTTTGATATTTATAAATATTTAAAGCTAGAATAGTACCGTTATTACCTAAATGATATAAGAATTCTATTAACCAATTATATTTCTTATCAGGCTTAATATTTTCATATAAAAATTTACGTAATTTCTTTTTACTATAAGCTATCTCACGAAAAAATAAACCTAAATTATCATATTTTTCTAAATATTTACGTAAATCAGGCGTTAAATCTAGGGAAGATATTTTAATTTGTTCTAAATCTTCATTTTTACTATTTATATAGGGATAGTAACTATTGTATTCATAATTAAAATGTAAGTCTAAGTCTTTGATAGCTTCAAAAATTTCATCAAAGTAGGCTTGATATCTAGGATGAGTGGTAAATAAAGCTTTTATACTAACTATATCAGCTTCTAGTAATTGATTTACAGTTTCAATATTCATAGCTTGGAGCATTTTTTTAGCACCGGCGCTAATATTTAATTCTTCTATTTTCATAAGTTATTTTTATATAATCGATAATATAGAAGGTTTTATATTTATACATAACGATTATTCCTTTCTATTAGTATCTTTTTGTAATTTTAACATGCGTTCATACATATTTTTTTCTCTATTTATAACGTTTAATTTTTCTTGTAAGGCATACTGCTCTACTGTTAACTGATTATAATTAGTTTCTAGTAGCTCTTTAGGACATGTTAACAATTTATTATCAAGTTTAAGCCCTAACTTAGCAATTTCTATTTGCATTTTTAATAATTCGGCATCAGTAAAATCAGCGAAGGTACGTTTTTCTAATAATTGTTCTAAATTAAATATTTGTTTTTCTCTTAACTTATTTAAAGTAGCAGCATCTAGATTTAAAGTTTCAATTTTAAAATAAGCAAGGCTTAAGATTACATTATTAGAGTATTTAGTATTTTCAAAAGAAAAGCCTTTGGCTTCTAATGTTGTTATAACTTTATGCGTTTTAGACGGCCCTAAGCGAGGAATTTCCGAGATTTCTTCTTTGGGTAATGCAAGTAAATCACTAATAAGCCAACATCCATAACGAATCATAGGATAGTAAACGCATCTTTCTGGGAAAACCATAAATATCGGTATGAAAGGCCCTTGATTTTTAATATCGTTTTTAAAGTCTTTAATAATTGTGCTTAAAATTTTACCGTCATTACCAAAAGCATTAAATAATTCTTCTAAAGAAGTATTTTTTTCATAAGTAACGACTAAACAAAGAAAACTTTTTAAAGCATTACTATCGCGTTTTAATTTTTTTAAGAAATTCTCCATTGTCCCATAATTAGCTAAGTATTTACGAGCATTTTTACTCATAAAAATATCACTCATATTTATAAGGTAAGAATCACTTTTTATACTTTGTAACTTTTTATAATAATCTTTTTCATCTAAAAAAGAACAATTATTATTATGAACATACTCCCATAATTCATCTACAAAGACTTGATATTTAATATTACCTTTTACGATAATTTTCAAGCTTTCTAAGGTAAGATTACATGCATCTTTTAAAGTAAAGACATTCATTTTTTTAAAAAGTTTTTTGGCATTACAGGATATATCTAATTCTTTAGTTAAGTCAATATTAGTATCTTGATTATTGTTCATGGAATCACCCTTTCAAAGGTTTATATCCTACCACTTTTTAAGGTTTTACACAACCAGTAAATTAAAATTTTGTTAAAAAAAGACTAAAATCGTTTGAAATTAGTCTACTTTTAAATAAATACGCTGTTTTTAAGTACTTTGTTTACATTATTTTTACTTCATAAGGCTTAATTTATTACAGGATAACCACTCCAGAAAAAGGAAAATATATCGTTTAAAATAATTATAATATTATTTTGAACTTGGATACTGGGATTACTACGACTTAAGTTCTTAAGTAATTTAGCCTTTATTTCTTTATAAAGACTAACTAATTTTGCACTAGCTATTTCCTGATATTTTAAAATCTCTATTTCTTTTACCAAATTATAAATAAAGTCTATTTCTAAGTTGATTTTTTTATCTATTAAGTCTTCTAAGTTTGTTGCTTCTTCATATAAAGATAAAGCTTGATAATAAGGCGTATAATCGGTATCTAAATCATTAAAATGCTTAGATATATAATCCTTTAAATTAGCTAAAGAGTAATCTTTAATATTATTTTCCTTGAACTTTTGACATAACTTTGAATCTAAGATATAACCCTGAAAATAAATTTTGTTTTCAGTAATCGTCTTTTGAACTTGATAGTTGCCATTTGAACTATCTTTTAGCAAGTAACATCCATTTATAAAATGCGCCAATTTTTCTTCAATACTTTTATTATAATCATCTATTTTTAACATTATTTCTTCTTTAATCATAAAACTTTTTGGCTCCTATCTACTTATAAAAAGATAAGCTAAAACCGATACAACACCAGATATAAAACCAACACCTAATGTAAGCAATAAAATACTAATAAAACCACTACTAGAGTTATTTTGGTTACTTGCTGCATCATCTTTTTTTACTAATACTCTGCTCATTGCTTTTCCTTTTTGTTCTTCTAGATTCATATTTTTAGCTTCTTCTTGCATTTTTTTATATTGTACTACAGCATTTTGAGGCATTAGACTAAAATGTTCTTTAGCGTTTTCTCTAAGTTTTTTTAAGCTATCGAAAATAGTTGGCTGGGCCTGAATTCCTAAGGTTTCTTGTGGTGGCTCTTCGATTGGCATGACATTACTCTTATTATTTGACTGTTTAATTTTAATATTAGGATTTTCTTGGCTGACAGTTGCAGACTTTGAAGAAGCATTTTCTGATAAATCTTTATTATCATCTTTTTTAGCCATAATATCACAAGCTTTTTGGTAACTTTCTATAGCTTCTGGGACTAAATTATCAAGGCTTTCAATGTAAAAAAAGTGTTTAACATAATCTAAGGAACTAATATTTTCGTCTAATAAAAAGTTACCAATTTTACTAAGATATTCCTCATGATTAGTAGCATAGGTTATAAATAATCTAGCTATTATAAATCTTACTTCATTAAAAAGATGTTCGCCATTATGTAAGCTAAATTTTTCTTTTTCTTTGGCCTTTAGTATCAATGAATTCCAAATTTTTTTAATACCAGTAACATTGGACATATTATTTGGTGGTAGATAATGACTTTCTAATTTAGCTAGCATAGACTTTAGTTTTTCTTTTTCTTCTAATGATAATTTTTCATATCCTTCTTTAGTAAAAGTATAATCCCTTTTAGCTTGACTTTTTCTTTTGTTACTTTCTAGAATTTTCACTATGGCATATTCATCAAAAATACGATTTATATTGCTAAATTCATTATTCATTTCTAATATTTTTTGGCTTTCTACGTCAATATTATTAAGAGGTCTAATTTTACCATTTGCTTCCTTAATAATTGGCATTTCTCTATTTATTAAGTACTGATAAAAGGCTATTTCGGTAACTTTAGATTCGATTTCTGCAATAAAGCCGTCAGCTTGTCCTTTAGTTTTAGATAGTCTTATCTTATGAGCCATTTCATGAGTTAAAGTTTTAAGCCATTCAAAAGAATTTTCGTAAGCTGGCATATAAATAATGCCACCACGTTGATAGGCTCTGGAAATATCTGTTATTTGCAAGTGTTCACTATTTAAACACTCAGTAATAATTTCCCTTGGAATACCTAATTCTTGATAAAAAGTGCTTATGACTTCTAATGATTCATTCATATTTAAAGATGTCTTCAAATCTTTAAAACCTAGAGTAATATTTAAACGCTTTGATTTACTATTTTGTAAATCTTTAGAAATTCTTCTAGCTAAAGAATATATGAATTCTAAATTACCATAATTTTTTCTTATTTCTTCTAATGGTTTAGCTTCTAAATTATTTAAAGTTATATCGTTGCTGTCTGAACTTGAAATTTTTTCTTCTTCTAATATCATATTATAAAAGTCAATATTATTAATAAGCATCTTAATTGTTTTATTTACTTGCTCTAAATCCATACTTACCTCTTATTATTCTAATAAAATTATAACATTAAATTAACTAACTTAGCAAAAATAACTAGCTTTTAAACTAGTTATCTTGTTTTTCTTTTATTAATTCATCTATATCTTTAAAGGCGTTTTCAATGGCTTCAGTATGATATCTTTCATACATTTTATAAATAAATTCGGTTAGATTAAGTCTTTCTAAAGTATTAAGAATATCAGCTGTGGATATTTTTTTATATTCGGCATACTTTTCTATTAAATATATAAAAAATTCGGTTTCTCTATTCATAATTATTCCTCAAATATACTGAATTAAGGGGACTTCCCGTAACAATTTCAGCCTCCCACATATCAAAAATTGCCAAAGTTGAAAAATAATTCATTGCCAATTCCTTATTTTCTAACATTTTATAAGTTTTAGAATTAATAAATTTTTTAAATGCTTCCATAAAGGAAATATTATATTTTTCATTTATTAGTTTAACTATCTCTCTATCATATAGAAATAATTCTTCACTATCCAATTTTCTCATAAGTTATTTTCTCCTTAAAATTTAAATATTTTAATGATTTATCATTTGTAAAAACAACTTGGTCTTTTAGTTTTTGCGGTAATAATCGTTTTAGAGCTTCTTCTTCATTATAAACACCGTTGATATAAAGATTTATTACAGGCATAGTATTATCATTGGCAACTGGTCCTATTATCAAATCATAATCATTTTGAATATTTTTATTTTTTCGGTTAGTCGTTACAAATTTTAACCATTGTTTATCAGGCCCATTAAATCTTAAAACCTTCAAATTTATTTTGTCTTGTATTTCAAAAACGCTAACGGTTGGGATTCCTTCTTTTCTTCTGGACGTTGTCAAAATTGCCCATTTTTTGGCTTGCTCTAAACTTGTTGTTAAATAAAATCCTTTGCCAAAGTCTAAAGTTCTTTCACTTTCAATTATTCTTGGCTTATTAACAAGCATATAAACCCATGGTATAACAGCATATTATCAAACCTTTCTATTTAAATTATAGCAAAACCTTAAATGATATGCTACAAAAATAACTAGCTTTTAAACTAGTTATCCTTGGTTTCATTTTCTTCCATACGAACACTTACTAATTTAGAAACGCCTTCTTCTTGCATAGTAATGCCAAATAAAGTATCAGCGTATTCCATAGTTCTCTTTTTATGAGTAATAATTATAAATTGTGATTTATCTTTTCTGGTTTCTAGGTATTTGCCAAAAACATCAACATTAGCTTCATCTAAAGCGGCTTCTACTTCATCTAAAATAACAAATGGCACAGTTTTAACATTAAGAATTGCAAATAATAGTGATATGGCTGTCAGAGTTCTTTCACCACCGGAGAAAAGAGTTATAGAACTTAGTTTCTTTCCTGGAGGTTGAGCAATAATTTCCACTCCTGTTTCTAGTAAATTATCTTTATCAGTTAATTCTAAATGACCTTCGCCACCTCTAAATAAGATTTTAAATACTTTTTGGAATTCGGTATTTACAGCTTCAAAAGTAGCCTTGAATCTTTCTTTCATTATCTCATCTAAAGAAGCAATCGCTGTTTCTAATTCTTCTACTGATTTTACTAAGTCATCTTTTTGCAAGCTTAAGAAGGTATATCTTTCGTTAACACGTTCAAATTCTGCAATACTGCCTAAGTTTACCTCACCTAATTCTTTGATACTACTCTTTAACTTGCTTACTTGAAGTCTTGTTGTTTCAATATCAATATTAGTATCAATTTCTCGCAACGCTTTTTCATAAGTCATAGTATATTCTTCATTTAAAGTTAATAAGTAATTGTCTAATTTAACATCATATTTACCTAAAGTAACTTCATTACTATTAAATTCACTATTATATTTATTTAAATCTTTATTTTTATTTTTAATATTAAGTTCTAACTCGGCTAAATCACCACGAGAAGTTTCTAATTTTTCTTTATAATCTTTGATAGTTCTTAAAAGGTTATCTTTACGACCATTTAGTTCATAATAAGATTTTAAGATATTATCTAATTCAATATCAACAGTATCATTTAGAATAGCCTCATTGTTTTTAATAGTATTTTCTTTATCTTTATAGTTATTTTGTAACTCACTTAAACTAATATTTTTACGATTTATAGTTTCTTTTAATTCAATATACTCATTATTTAATTTATTTTTCTTAAGTTTTATCTCTTCTTGTTCTTGATTTAAAGAATTTATCTTAGTTTCAATAGCATGAATACTAGTTTCTAAATTAACTTTATTAGTTTCTAATTTTGTAAGTTCATAACGGTCTTTTAAAATGCTATTACTATTTTTCTTAGCGCCACCACTTATAGAGCCGCCCGCATAAGATATATCACCATCTAAAGAAACAACTTTATATTTATAATTTAGGCGTTTGGCAATATTATTTAGAGCATCAATGTCTTTAACGACAATCGTAGTTGCTAGTAAATTTTGCATTATACTATCATATGCTGCATCATATTTTACTAAGTTAATTGCGGTATCAATAAAACCAGAAGTATTTTTTAAATCTGTTATTATATTATTATCTAAGTACTTAGGTTTAATAATATTAAGAGGTAAAAAGGTTGCCCGGCCTAGGTGCTGTTCTTTTAAGTAATTAATTGCTTGTTTAACAGAGGTCTCATTATCCACTACTAAATAATTAAGACTAGCTCCAAGGGTTGTTTCGATAGCATTCATATAAAGATCATCAAAAGTAAGAAGTTTACCCACCGTATTATATATACCTTTTAATCGGGGATTATTTAAAATAGATTTAACTGGCAAAGGCACATTTACTTCATTTAAAATATTATTATTTAGAATATCTATTTTATTATTAAGTTCTAATAATTCTTTATTTTTTTGATTATAATCATTAGATTCAGTAACATAGTCTCTTCTTAAAATTAAATCTTCATTATCAATAGAATCTAAATTAGTCTTTAATTCGCACTTTTTATTATTTAAAGACTTTATTTCTTCTTCTAGAGTCTTAATATTTTTACTAATATTTAATATTTCTTCTTTTAAATTTAAAACATTATTTAAAGTAACATCATTATTACTATTAAGTTTTTTTCGCTCTAAAATCATCGTTTTCTTAGCGCTAGTCTCGGCTATTTCTCGTTCTAAATCAACTAGATTTTGATTTAATTTATTTAAGGTTCCCTCTACTTCTAAATTACTTAATTTATTAACTTCTAGAGTAGCTGTATCTTTATTTATCTTAGCAGTTAATTCTTCAATTAAACTTTTTAGTTCTTCATTGCGTTGTTTTAATTTATTATATTCTAAATTGATTTTTTTAATATCATTAACTATTAAAGCAATTTCTAAATTCTTTAAATTATCTTTATATTCATTAAATTTTTTGGCTTTGATTGATTGGATACGAAGAGGCTCTAAAGAAGTTTCTAACTCGTTTATAAGTAAATTAATCGTATTTAGGTTATCTTTGGTTTTTTCTAATTTTCTTAAAGATTCTTCTTTATGTTTTTTATATTTTAAAACTCCGGCTGCTTCTTCAATAATTACTCTTCTTGCCTCCGGCTTACTACTTACGATATCTTCTACCGTTCCTTGGGAAATTATATTATAAGCATCACGCGATGCTCCACTGTCAATAAAAAGATCAGTTATATCTTTAAGTCTTACTTTCGTATTATTTAAGTAATATTCATTTTCCCCAGTACGATAAACTACTCTTTTTACTTCAATTTCATTAAACTCACTTTTTAAATAATGATTACTATTATCAATTGTTAAGGCAACGCTGGCTCTTGACATCGGACTACGACTTTTGGAACCATTAAAAATAACATCACTCATTGAACCAGTTCCACGCAAAGTTTTAACTGATTGTTCTCCTAAGACCCATTTAACCGCATCTAAAATATTACTTTTTCCGGAACCGTTTGGACCAACTATGCAAGTAATTCCATCTTTGATATCTAATTCTATTTTATCAGCAAATGATTTAAACCCAACGGCTTTAATACTTTTTAAATACATAAACTCTCCTACTACTTGTTACTGGCTTTTTTGCTTAGGGCGTCTTTAGCGGCCATTTGTTCGGCTTCTTTTTTACTTTTGCCCATTCCTTTACCATAAACAATATTATCAATTTTAACTTCTACTTCATAAGTTTTATCATGAGCAGGACCGGTTTCATTAATAACATTATATTCTAAGGTTTTTTTATCCATTTGAGTTGCTTCTTGTAAAGCACTCTTATAATCAGTTAAATAAATTTCATGATGTTTAATATGGGGAATAACTGTTTTATAAACATAATCTTTGGCCACGGTAAAACCACATTCTAAATAAATACAACCCAGGATAGCCTCAAAAATATCGGCAATAATCGTATCATTAATATCATGTAGTTGCCCATGTCCTACTCTAATATAAGGGATATAACCTATTTCTTTAGCATAATTTGCTAGGGCACTCTCGCAAACAAAACTAGCACGCATTTTGGACATAGCTCCCTCTTTTAAGGAAGTATTACTATATAAATATTCACTGACAATTAACTGTAAAACACTATCTCCTAAAAACTCTAGTCTTTCATAAGAAGAAACATCATGTTCATTAGCATAACTAGTATGGGTAAGACTTGTTAAAAGTAATTCTTTATCTTTAATATCTATATTATATTTTTCTAAAAAGTTCATTTTTATCACCTAACTCATTATAGCAAATAAACCTAAAAAGTCCAAGAAAAACGGTTCAAAAAAGCAAAAAAAGATTATTGTTTCCTCTAGTTCTTCTTGGAAAATAATCTTCTCAAAACTTTTTCTTCACTGGCCTCATCTTGCATTCTAAGATTCATATTATGTAAAGCAATTTCCATATATTTCTTAACCTGTTCATCTTCAATATCTAAATGATTTGCTTTTATTCTGGCATAAACTTCTTTAGCAACATCAAAATCAGCAGGTTCATTAACTACTAAACCATATTCATAGCGCCTACTTTGTATAAATTGATACATTACTTCATCTTCATAATTATAAAAGTAAGTTCCATTTTTACTTTCTAAAAGAACATTTTCATTTAAACCACATTTAAGACAAACCTTGCAGATAACCTTGCGGATAATAGGTTCTCCTTGTTCATTATAAAAATCCCAGTTTGGCACATTGACCCACAAATGTTGGCAATTTTGGTATTCAATATTTTTAATTTTCTTGTAAAGTACTCGTTGTTCTTGAGCTATCTTTTTATTAGCACTCATTAAATTAAAATATTCAGTAACATTTTTTTTAGTAAGAAGTTTTTGCATTTTCTTAATATTATCAAGCTTCTGGATATTCAAAGTAGCATAATCTTTCTTAAATTTAGCTAGCATTACCTCTGAAAGTCTTCTTGCCTTAGGTTTTATCATATTATCATATCTCTTTCATAAATTTATTTTTAAGTTTCTTTAGCAAGTAAAACAGCAACATTATACAAATATTTACCTGCTAAAAATCAATCAGTATAGGTGCCATATTTTCTTTAATATGGCAATAATATTTCTTGTCTTTCTTTTATTTTCTTTTCAAACTCTTTTTTGGTACAGTAGTAAATTTTAATTCCTCAAGTATTTTTATCCTATTTTCATCATCACGAGTCCACAAAACATCAAAAACCGTCACCATATTTTCTCCTAATCGTTCAACAAACTTTCTAACTTTTGCTAAATTATTTTCATCTACTTTTATTAGCTGCATAATTGTTGCATACTTTTCACCTATAAGTAACGATTGTAACTGTATATCGTTATAATTTTCATTTATTACATCATCCAATGTTATTGCAAGATTACTGCAGAAGTATGTAAACTGATTTGTTAAATCTTTTCCTAATAAAGCACTCAACATTCTTGGATTATTTGTTGCATAAAGCATTTTTGAGGCTAATATCCATTCTTCAGACATTACAATATCATCACTAAATCCTCTAAAATCAGGAAATGCTGCTTTATCATTTTCTAAAGCGACATAAGAGCAAATTGCAGGATGAATATTATTTTTAATTGCCAACTTTAACCAATCTTCAATTGTTGTTTTAACATGTATATGAGCGAATACATTAAATAAATATTTGGATATTGATAATTCTTTATCATCATTTGCAGCAACTACAATTTGGGCATTATCTGGCAAATTCCAGACCTCATTTATCTGTCTAGTTGAAACTATATCAAATAATATTTTTTGAATATTTTGGGATGAATTTGATATCTCATCAAAGTATACTATATGAAATCTATTCGGTTCTTTTTCACATTTTTCTTGTAATTTTTTAAACCATGTTGGTGGAATGTTAATCATTTCCCCAGTTAATTCATTATATACACTTTTGCCATTCAGGCTCTCTTGCGATACATTAGGAAGATACACTATTTCACAAGTAGGGTCAATTTTCTTTACATTTAGAATTTTTGCGGTTGATGAATATCCATGTAAAAATACAGGTATTCCACTTTCAACAGCGCCCCTAATCATTTTCTCTTGACTTAACTCTCCAAATGATAAACAATCTTCATTTTTTTTGATTAGCTTGCATTCTCCAGATGCTACCTTTTTAGTACGAGAAAATACTACAGATTGAGTTAAATCTTTAAGCATTATTTTATCAAGATATTTTTCAACATCAGTATCAAGACCATTGCTTCTCCAAAACGGCAAACCTGATACTAAACCTTTTTTAGCAATTAAAAGGCCTGTTTTATCATCTATTAGCCATCTAACCGGTAATACTTCTACCCAAACATAGTCGCCAAGTTTACATTCCGCGCCATTTGAAAGTATAACCTTTTCAAAATTATTCTCCCAATTAAATACAGCCTTCATGCGAATGTATTGTTTCCAATCATATTGATATACTTTATAATTCTCGAGTTGAAAGCGGTAATGATACTCACCATGTTCTTCAATCATATTAATCGTATTAAATGTATAGCTTTTTTTAATTTCAGAATACAATTCATTTCTTTTATATTTAAATTCTAATTTTTTTTGCATTTCTATAGAAGCAACCGTTTGAGGATATTCCCCATATTCTACCTCTTCCGCTCCATTTTTTCCAATTATTCTATTTCCGGAAATTTGAGAAAGAGCATCAAGAGATTGCAACACTGGACGAATAGCGCCATGTATTGAATGCGGGTCTCCAAAAGCTTTTTCACCCCAAAAATTTGCAATAGCAAAACGTTTAGAATAATCTATCCAATACCAGCAAGTTCTATTATCCAAAATTGATTTTGCTTCTTTTTTTGCACAATGAGCATCTTCTCTGAAATAGCCACCAGTTAAAATACATAAATCCGTAATTGTCGTTTTTGTACCATATTTTTTTAATACATCTAATTGTGGCACACTACTTGATCCCCAAATTTGCCCATCAGACAACAAAGATAATTTTTGAAAATTCATTTAAACTAACACCTCGCTCATATTCTAACATAAGTTATAATTTTTTAAAAATAAATAATTAGATAAAGTTCAAAAATTTAAAGTAAAATAAGAAATGGTGCTATGATGACTTAAAAAGATTGAAAAAAATCAGCACTATTAATCACCTTTACTTCGTTAAATAATTATTTATTATTTTTTTAAGTTTCTTGTTAACACTTTATCAGTGTTATTTTCTTCAATTTCTTTCTGTTTATTATTGCTATCTTGTAGCCACAAAGCATCAAAAACTTCTAAATATTGTGTTCCTAATTTGATAACAAATTCCCTTACTTTTCTGTAATAATTTTCATCTACACGTACTAACCCGGCAGTTATTGCATATTTTTGAGCAGAATTTAATTGTTGAATATGCTCATCTGTGTAATCTCTATTTATCACATTATCTAATGTGATTGTTTGTTGATAGCAAAAGGCTATAAAATCTGTGGCTATTTCTTCACCTACTAATGCCATTAGTGATGATGGATTTTTTGAGACATAAAGCATTTTAGAAGCCATTTCCCACTTTTTTGGATTAACAGTAGAATCTTTTCGACTATTGTCGCCAAATAACGCTTTATCACCCCTATAAGCAATGTAAGAACAAATCATATGATGTATATTATTTTCTACGGACCATTTTAGCAAATCTTTTAATGGGGTTTGAATATGAAAATGAATAAATTTGTTAAAATATAATTCAGTTAATTTATTCGATACTATTGAATCCTCCATATCATTACTTCCCAATACAATTCTAGCATTCTTAGGCAATTTCCAAAGCTCATTTATCTCCTTATTTAAAATTATATTAAATACTGTACCCTGCATAGTTGTTGATGCATTTGTTATTTCATCGATTAAAACCAAGTGAAGTCTATCTGGTTCTCCTTCACACTTTTTTTGTAATTTTTCAAACCAAGTTGGTTTTAAATTAGTTACTTCGCATCTTGATTTATCTAATATACTTTTACCATTTAAGCTTTCTAATGTTGTATTAGGTAGATATATCATTTCACAATCAGAATCTATTTTCTTTAACGATTCAAATTTTCCTAACGATGAACATCCGTGTAAAAATATAGCTACATCGTTTTTTATCAACCATTTTATTATTTGCTCATCACTTACTGCTTGACATATTAAATTATATGGATTTTTATTAAAATTAGCGTGCTTTATTTCTTTTTGCGTTAAATCCTGAAACATTACATCATTAAGAAAAGTGCACATTTCAGTTTTATTAAAATCTCCTTCATACGCACTAGAATCATTTCGCCTACGCTTATGAAATTTCACACCGGAAAGTAGTCCTTTTTTTGCAATTAAAAGCTTAGCTTTATCATCTATTATCCATCTAACCGGCAATACTTCTACCCAAATAGCATTATTGTCTTCATATACGTAGTTATTTGAGAGCACAAATCCTCTACTACTTAAACTAGGGTTAGCGTATACTCGGATATATTTTTTCCCTTGATATTCATATTCTATAAAAGTTTCCGGTTTAAATTTTAGATGATAATCGTCATATTTGCAACAATCAAATGTGTAAGTTTTTCCTGTTATTATCAAATTGCGCCGACCTTTATACTCTGATTCCAATATTGGTTGCATCTCATCAGGAGCAGTTTGAGGATATTCTCCGAAGTCTACTTCATAAACACCATATTCTCCTTTCACTCTATTTGGAGAAACATGAGCAAATATTTCAGGAGATTGCAAAATTGGACGAATAGCGCAGTCGCGACGATAGCCTACGTCAACCACCTTTTGTCCCTTTTCATCACCTATGCAAACTTTGCCATCAGAACTAGATTTAGTCCAATAACGTCCATTTTTAGCATAGTATATTCCACAATCATGGTGATTATCATCTTCAGAACCATAAGGTAAACGAATGCCTCTTAAGATGCATAAATCTGTAACTTCAATTTGTGTTCCACATTTTTTAAACACGTCTAATTGGCATTCACTATCTGCTCCCCAAATTTGTCCTTCAGACAATAAAGTTAAATTTTTAAATTTCATTTAAATCACCACCTCGGTTGAATTTTAATATAATTTTCTTTTTTAAAAATAAATAATTTAACATTAACACTTCATTTATTTTGATGTAAATTATTTCTTTAAACTTCTTCCTAGTACTATATTAGTACTACCCCGTTTCTGTGTTTCTAGATTGTTACTATTAACTTCCATCCATAAATCCTCAAAAATTTTTAGATACTCTGTTCCTAATTTGGCAACAAATTCTTTTACTTTGTTGTAATCAATTTCATTTGTACGTACTACCCCAGCAGTTATTGCATATTTTTGAGCAGGATTTAATTTTTGAATATCATTTTTTGTATAATCTTCATTTATTACATTATCTAATGTAATTACTTGTTGGTGGCAAAATGTTGTAAAATCGTCTGCTATTTTTTCACCAACTACCGCCTTTAATATTGAGGGATTTCTTGTTGTATAAAGCATTTTAGAAGCCATTTTCCACCTTTCTGGATCAGCATTAGGATTTTTACCATCATATTTATCACATAATATTTCATTACCTCTATAAGCAATATAAGAATAAATGAAAGGGTGCATATTATTTTTTCTCGCCCAGTATTGCCAATAATCAAATGATGTTTGAATATAAAAGTGGGCAAATTTATCAGAAAACAATTTCACTAGCCGATTTGATACTAGTGAATCTTCCTTATCGGTTGTTGCTAGTACAATTCTAGCATTTTTAGGTAATTTCCAGAGTTCGTTTACTTCTTTATTTAAAATCATATTGAATACTGCACTCTGAATATTTAGCGGTGCACTTGTTATTTCATCAAATAATATTACATGAAATTTGTCTTTTTCTTTTTCACATTTTTCTTGGAGTTTTTTAAACCAAATTGGCTCTAAATCAACCATCTTTCCCTTGGATTCATCAAATACATTTTTACCATTCAGTTTTTCTAATGTTGCGTTAGGAAGATATATCATTTCGCTATTTGGATATATTCTCTTCAAATAATCAAATCTCACAATAACCGTATCTCCATGTAAAAATACAGCGATATCATTTGCAATTGACGCTTTTATTATTTCTAGTAATTCAACGTTTTCATATTTTAAGTCAAACGAATTTTTAATAAAATTTGCAGATTTTTTTCTTATTTGAGTTAAATTTTGAATTAAATCTTTAAACATTATACCATTGAGAAAAGCACACATTGTGGTCTTGCTAAAATCACCATCATACGTAACAGAAGCACATTTTTCAGCCTTGATAAGTTCTACTCCAGAAAGCAAGCATCTTTTAGAAATTAAAATTTTAGCTCTATCATCAATCAGCCATCTAACTGGCAATACTTCTAACCAAATAACATCGCCGGATTGATATAACCTATTATTAGAAAGGGCAAAATCTCTATCAAAATAATAACTAGCACGTGTACGAATATATTTTTTTCCTTGGTATTCATACTCTATAGCAGTGTAATTGGCATAATCGTCACACTTAAACGTATATGTATTCCCTGTTTCTATCAGTTCACCACGAATCTTATATTTTGATTCTAGTATTGCTTCTAAACCATTAGCAACAGTTTGAGGATATTCTCCAAAGTCAACTTCATCAACGCCAGAATCTCCTTTTACTCTATTTTGAGATAACTGAGCAAAGATTTCAGGAGATTGTAAAACCGGGCGAATACCATAACAGCAAGAAGAACCCAAAGAAGTCTTCTTTTCACCGTCGCCACTTACTACATAAGCATCTTTTCCATCAGAACTAGATTTAGTCCAATAGTGACCACTCTCAGTATAGTAAAATCCATATTTAAAATTATAAGAGAAATGAGCCCCTTTTAAAATGCACAAATCTGTATTCAGTGCTTGCGGTCCAATTTTTTTAAATACATCTAATTGAGGTTCGCTATCATTGCCCCAAATTTGTCCTTCAGATAATAAAGTTAAATATTGAAAATCCATTTAAACCACCTGGGAAATATTCTAACATAAGTTGCAATTTATTGAAAACAAATTTTGATTAAATTTTCATTTGAATCTATTTTTTATTATTTAGAAACTATATTTACTAAATTTTAAAATTATAGTAAAATGAATTTGGTGATGATATGAAATACTTAATTTTAAAACTTATTGATATCTATCAAGCCTTACCCTTAAACACTCACAGTCAATGTCGGTTTTATCCAACTTGTTCTAATTATATGAAAGAGGCTATTACTAGATATGGACTGCTTACCGGGCTAAAACTTGGTATTAAAAGATTATTTAAGTGTCATCCTTATGGAAAATATGGTTATGATCCAGTACCGATATTAAATAATAAAAATAATTAAAGATTATTATATATAAAGGAGAAAAAATGAAAAAACATAAAAATTTATTAAAAATATTTTGCTTACTATTAGGACTTTTTGGTCTTACAGGGTGCTTTAAAAGAGATGATATGGAAAATATAAGTATTGTTGTTAGTACTTATCCCATTGAGTATATCGTCAAAAGTTTATATGGCACTTACTCAGATATTGTTAGCATTTACCCTAGTGGGGTTGATGTAAATAACTATGAGCTTACAGATAAGCAAATAAGTGATTATGCTAAAAAAAACTTATTTGTTTATAATGGCCTTAGTGATGAAAAAAATATTGCTAGAAGTTTCTTGAATCAAAATAAAAGTATGAAAATTATTGATGTTAGTTATGGTCTTAATATTGAATATGGTAAAACTTCAGAAGAACTCTGGTTAAGTCCAAATAACTATTTAATGTTAGCAACCACAACGAAGAACAACTTAAGTGATTTTATTAATAGTAAATATTTAATTCAAATGATTGATACTAATTATAAAAAATTACAAGAAGATTTATCTTTAATGGATGCTAATTTAAGAAGTATTGGGGCGGCTAGCAAAAAACCTATTATTACAACTACTAATTCTTTAAAATATTTAGAAAATTATGGCTTTACTGTTATATCTTTAGAAGATAGTAAAAATGTTACTACGGATTTAAAAAATAATTTTAAAAATGGTACTTATACTGCTTTATTTATAAAAAAAGATGAGACTAGTGATACTATTACCGATTTAACTAAAAACTATAAGGCTAAAACCATAGAAGTTAATATGATGGATACTTTAGATAGTAAGGAACGCGAAAATAATGATGATTACTTATCAATTATGAATGAATATTTAAGAAATTTAAGAGAGGCTACTACTTCTGAATAGAATAAATACTGTTAGATAATTCTAGCAGTTTTCTATTTATAAAGTAATGAAAGTGAGTTTAAGTATGAAAAAGAATAAAAATGATAATTTTAAACTAAATGTTAAAAGAACTTGGAAATATATTAAGAAAGCAAGGCTGAATCTAATTGGCTATGGTTTAGTTAGTATTATTGAGGCAATAATAAGTACCATTATACCTCTGTTGGCCGCAAAAGTGATTTTAAATATTACTAATGGTATTATAAATGAGTTGATTTTATCGGCTATAATCGTCTTTTTTATTGATTTACTTTTATATGCCATGGTTTATTTTAAAGGTTTCTTTTATCAAAAAATATATCAAAAAACTTTAATAAGTATTCAAAAATCTTTAACTAAAGAAATATTGAATTTAGAAGTTCAGGAAATCGATAAAAATTCATCGGGTTTATTTATTGATAGATTAAATAAAGATACCCAAGATATGGCGGGATTATTCATGGAATATGCTTATTGGTTATCTTATATAATTACTAATGTTGGGGTTTTAGTTACAATATTTATTCTTAATAAGTATCTATTTATGTATGCAGTTATTACTTCATTAATTGTTTACTTTATTAACAAAAAAAGTTTAGCAAAACAATATGAAGTTCAAAGAAAACTAAAGACTATTCAAGAAAATAAAACCGGTTTAACTAGTGAGTTAGTCCGAGGTATTAGAGATATTAAAATTTTAAATGCCAGTAATAGCGTTTTAAAACAAGCCTATACTAAAATTGAAGAAAGCACAAACGAGCAGGTTCACATTATGAATATTAGACGTCTTTATAGTTATATTGAAAGTAATGTTAGAGCCATAACTGATTTAGGTTTAATATTAGTAGGTTGCCTTTTATATAATAAGTCCCTACTTTCTATTCCTAATTTTGTAATTATTTATAATTATCAGGCTAAAGTTAAAAATTTATTAATTGGAATTGTTAAAATTGCCGAATATAACAAAAAGTTTAACATAGCCGCTAACCGAGTATATGAAGTTATTGAAGACGATAAATTTACTAAAGAACAATTTGGAAACATCAAAAAAGACAAGTTAGATGGTTCTATAAAGTTTGTTGATGTTTCCTTTAGTTATGATACAGAAGAAATTTTAAAGAAAATGAATTTTACCATAAAGCCTAATGAAAAGATTGCCTTTGTTGGTAAAAGCGGAGCGGGAAAATCAACTATTTTCAACTTAATTACCCATCTTTATCAAGTAAGTAGTGGCAAGGTTTTACTAGATGATATAAATATTAACGATTTAGATTGCAACACAATTAGAAATAATATGTCAATTATTACCCAAAATCCTTATATTTTTAATTTTTCGATTAAAGATAATTTATTGCTAGCCAAAGAAGATGCGACATTTAAAGAAATTAGAAAGGCTTGCAAATTAGCCTGTATCGATGATTATATTATGTCTCTTCCTAATAAGTATGAAACTTTAGTGGGAGAAAATGGTGTCATTTTATCGGGAGGTCAAAAGCAACGATTAGCAATAGCCCGAGCCTTACTTATGCAAACAGAAATAATTCTTTTTGATGAAGCAACCAGTGCCTTAGATAATGAAACCCAAGAGCATATACAAAAGGCTATTGATAACTTAAAAGGCGAATATACCATTCTTATTATTGCTCACCGTTTATCAACGGTAATTGATGCTGATAAAATATTTGTTATTGATGATGGCAAAATAATAGATAGTGGTACCCACCAAGAACTACTAAAAAAATGTAAGTTCTATAAAAATTTATATAGTAAAGATTTACATAGTTAGAAAAAAATACTGTTAGCAAGAGCAGTATTTTTATTTAGCTTCTTTAGTATAATTAAAGTTTAAGTTATCTAAATCTTTTATGGAAATTTTGTTATTTTTAAAGGCCTCTTCGATTGGTTCTTTAGAGCCGTCGCTAAAAACTACGGTATAACATGTATTTTTAATATAATAATTGTAAGTATCATCACTATAAATAATAGTCTTTTCTAGATTACAGCCGTTGTTACTTACTCCACTATTAATTGTTTTAACCGTAACTTGCCTTTCTAATTTTTGATATGAGATATTAAATTTATCTAAATCTTTTATTGTAACGTGCTTATTTTGAAATGCTTCATGAATTTCTTCGGTTTTACCATTAGCATAAGTTACGATAATATTATTATTGATACAATTAAAAGAATAATCATACTTATTATCACTATAGAAAACATCTATCATATCTAAGCAATTATCAGAAGAATTATTATCTTCAATTTTACTAACGATATAAACGTCATCATCTTTACTATAATCATGCTTCTTCCCTACTGTTTCGACATTTTGAAAGTTGCTAGAAAAAAGTTTTCTTCGCATTAAACTAAAGTCAAACTTTTCTAAATCATTAACGCTTAGATGGTGCAAATATAAGGCTTTACTTAGTGATTCCTTGCTTCCATCTTTATAATAAACATAGTAAGTACAGCCATCACCCAGTTCATATTTATAAAATAAATCGCTATAAACAAATGACATAACGGCAGGACACCCTATTTCTTTTTCTTCACTGTCTATTTTAGTAATTTTGCCAACATGAATAAACCGGTTAATTTCTCTAACACCCATTATAACTACAAATGTTAAAAATATTCCTAAAATTATAACCAATGCCTTTGATTTTTTCTTTCCCTTTTTCTCTTTTTTCATAAATTATCTCTTACTTTCTATTTATTAATAATTCTTATCTTGCCATTTCCATCTACTATGAATAAAAATACCATATCTTAAGGCGTCACCCCTAGTAACTTTCTTATGGGCAAAAGCTTCTTCAAGACTTTCTTTACTACCATCTTTATAATAAACTGTATAACTACAACCATCGCCTAAATAGTAATTGCGAAACTTAGTCTCATATAATTTAACAACTACAGTAGTACAATCGCTATCTGGAGAATTGATAGTGCTAATTTTGCTACGGCGAATAATTCCTAAGATTTCAATTACTACCAAATATAAAATTATAACTATTAATATTATTTTTCCAATCTTTGATATCAAACACTTTCTTTTTGCCTTTTTATCATTCAGTTCCAACACTTTCTCTTTACCTTTTTTGGCAATTTTTTCTTCTTTTAACTCTTTCATAATAAACTCCATTACCTTTTATTAATATTTACTTAATTAAGATAACAATATTATATCATAGTTTATTATAATGCTGACTAATGATTTCATTTAATTAACAAGCATTTTTCTCCCTTTTAAATAAAAACGACAAAAAATTAATAGAAAGATTCAATTTTTTATTGACTTATCTTCCTATTTTTAATAAACAGATATTGTTGGTTTGGAGTAGTACTCTTTTATAGATACTATGAATACCACATTCAGCCTTACAATTTGGGCATTTATACTTGTTATTTTTACTTTTTATATATAAATTAATGGCATCATCTTCACAATAATCTTATATTACATAATTATCATTAAGTAATAAATCATTTAGTTTAACTTCTTCATATCTTACAATTATCAACCTCTATTGTAGTTGAAATTGTACCACACATAGAAAAACAGGATATTTTTATCCCATTTCAATTTATTAAACACTTAAACTTTCGGAGGAACCATTAAAATTATAGTCATATTCACTAAGTTCGTATTATCTATCAAAAATACTTCTTCGACTAAGCGAATAATTAAATCTTTTTAAATCACTTATCTTAATATGTCCTGAATATAGCGCCTTACTTAGAGATTCACTAGAACCATCTTTATAGAAGACATTTATTGTGCAATCATCGCCACTTTCATAAACATAGAAAAAATTTGCATAAACCGGACTCATTACATCAGCACAGCCTACATGGTTATTTTCTTTTTCTATTCTTATAACATTATTCACATGAATATAATGACTAACTTCTCTAATCAAAATTAAACTTGCAAAAATAACTACTATTATTAGAAAAACTATTTTGAAATTTTTCTTCTTATTAACTTTATTTTCTTTCTTTTTCATATTTACCCAATCCTTTTCTAACTTATAAACACTCTTATAATTTATACACTATCATAAATTATTATCTTTTTCAACAAAAAATCTAAGTCGATTAAATATTTTTATTAGTAATTTATTCATTATATTTCTGCTACTTAGTATAAATTAAGACAAGGAATATAAGTAAGTAAAAACATAATTATAAGTAATATTTCGTTATTTTTTTAAAAAATTTTTAGTTACAATATTTATTCTTAATAAATACCTCTTTATCTATGCCATTATTACCTCAGTTTTAATCTATTTTATCAGCAAAAAAAGTTTAGCTAAACAATACGAAGTTCAAAAAAATTAAAAGTTATTCAAAAAAAACAAAACTGGCCTTACTAGCGAGATTGTTCACGGTATTAGAGATATTAAGATTTTAAATGCTAGTAATAGTGTTTTAAAGCAAGCATATAACAAAATTGAAGAAAGTACTAATGAACAAATTAATATAATGAATATCAGACGCCTATATAGTAATTGCGAAACTTAGTCTCATATAATTTAACAACTACAGTAGTACAAGCACTATCAGGAGAATTGATAGTACTAATCTTACTACGGCGAATAATTCCTAAGATTTCAATTACTACCAAATATAAAATTATAACTGCTAATATTATTTTCCCAATCTTTGACAGCAAACGCTTTCTTTTTGCCTTTTTATCATTCAACTCAAATCCTTTTTCTTTGCCTTTTTTGGCAATTTTTGCTTCTTTTAACTCTTTCATAATAAACTCCTTCACCTTTTATTAAGATTTACTTAATAGGATAACAGTATTATATCATAGTTTAGTGCAATACTAACTAATGATTTTATTTAATTTATAAGTACTTTTTCCAAATTTTAACTAAAAACCGCAAAAAATTACTAGAAAGCCGCAACTTTTTATTGACTTGTCCTCCTATTTTTAGTAAACTGATATTGTTGGTATGGAGTGATACTCAAGAGGCTGAAGAGGCGTCCCTGCTAAGGATGTAGAGCGGGTTTACTGCTGCGAGAGTTCAAATCTCTCTCACTCCGCCATTATAAAGATATTTAACGTTAGATTAATCTAACGTTTTTTTGTGCTTTTTTTCTTGTTTTCCCTTTTTAAAGTCTTACTTTTCTATGGTTGCGGTGGGTGGGAAGAAAACAATACTATTTAACTTTAATATGACCATTAAAAGTACTTTCATATTCATTTATAAACTCTTTTAATAAATAATTATTCTTTTTATAATTACTAATACTTAAAACAACATTTAAAATATCATAATCCCTAACTATTTTAAAAACTCTTAATTTTAAACGATTAATATTATAATCATTTAATTCTTCTTCTATATTAACAAATAATGTATTATCACTATAAAATATATTCACAAGTATCACCTAAACTAAATATACCAAATCTCTATATTTTATTATATAATTTCGACAAAACTTAGCAAAATATCTTTTTTTCTCAAGGTTTTATAGTATAATTAAACCTATGGTGGTGTTATTATTATGAAAATATTTTTAGCTATATTAATTAATAAATTTATTAATTTTGGCTGCAAGCTGTTTGGCAAGAATGGAACGCAGTTACCCGGTTATTGGGTTTTAAGAATTTTTGGCGATGATATCGTTAGTTATGCCAAATATCCTAAGTATGTTATTGCTGTAACAGGTTCATCAGGAAAAGGAACTACTTGTAATTTAATTAAACATATTTTAACCGATGCAGGATATTCGGTTGCTTTAAATGAATATGGTTCTAACGGATTAATTGGAGCAACTACCCTAATTTTTAATAATTTAAAACTTAATGGTGAATTTAAAAAAGATGTCTTATTATTAGAATGTGATGAAAGACATTTACAATTTATTTTTCCTAAGAAAAAACCTACTCATTTAATTATAACTAATTTAACTCGTGATCAACCGGTTAGAAATGGTACTCCAGAAATTATTTTTAAAGAAATAAATAATGCTATTGATGATTCTATTCATCTTATTATTAATGCTGATGACCCATTAGTTAGTCGTCTAAAACTTATACATAAGGGTAAAATTACTACTTATGGTATTGATAAAACGAAACATAGTTTTAAAATGCCAACTTTAAATAATGTGGATTTTGCTTATTGTCCTAAGTGTCATGAAAAGTTAGAATATTCTTATTATCATTATGGGCATTTAGGGGATTATAAGTGTCCTAAGTGTGATTTTTACCGTGGTACTCCGGATGTTTTAGCTACTAATGTTAATTTAGAAAAACAACATATAACGATTGATGATAAAGAAATTTATATTAATAAGAATGCTTTATATACAGCTTATGCTACAACAGCAGCTTATACTTTAGCTAAGGTACTTAATATTCGTGAAGATAAAGTTTTATATGCTCTTAATACAGATAAAATTGCTTCTAAACGTGGCAAGACTTATTATATTGCAGGCCGCCCTATCATGATGTTAGAAACTAAGAATGAAAATAATTTAAGTTACTATCAAAGTTGCGAATATATTAGAGAACAAAAAGGTACAAAAACAGTAATTTTAGGTTTTGAAAACGTTTCTAGACGTTATAAAGAAAATGACCTTTCTTGGCTATATGATGTTAATTTTGAATTATTAAATGACGATACTATTGATAAGATTTTCTGTATTGGTAGATTTCGCTACGATGTTAAAACAAGATTGGAATATGCGGGAATAGATAAGAATAAGTTAGTTTTAGTTGATGATTTAAATAACCTTCTTAATTTAGTCGAAACAAAATCAACTGGGGATATTTATACAATGGTTTGCTTTGATATGACAGCCATTATTAAAAAAATGATAGAGGAGCAAGAAAATGATTAAAATACTACATTTGTACTATGATATTATGAATATGTATGGAGAGTCCGCTAATGTTCGTGCATTAATGCATGCCCTAGATAAAGAAGAAGTAAAATATAAAGTAGACTTTAAATCCTTACATGAAGATATTAAGATAATGGATTATGACTTTATTTATATTGGGACAGGGCTTGATGAGTCCTACCCTCTGGTTTTAGAGGATTTAAAAAGATACAAAGAAGATTTAATTAAATATATTGATGCGGATAAATTTATTTTAGCAACTGGTAATGCTCTAGATTTATTTAGTGATTTAAAAATATTAAATTTTAAAAGCGTTAAAGAAGATTTTAGAATTATTGGTGAACAAGTTTATACAACTGATTTAATTAAAAATTATGTCATTGGTTTTCAAAATCGTGATACAGTTATTAAAGAATATAGTGAAACACCTTTATTTAAAGTAACAACAGGTACAGGGTTTGCTCCTAATAATAAGAATGAAGGAATTAGAAAAAATAATTTTTATGGTACTTACCTTTTAGGCCCTCTTCTTATTCGTAATCCTTACCTTTTAGAGTATTTTACTAAGAATTTACTTAAGAGCAAAAATGTTAAATATAAAGCAATGCCTCATGATACAGCTTATCAAGCTTATGATGCTTATTTAAAGAATTTTGTTAATAAAGATTAAAAGTATCTGAATAAGATTTTCTTATATCATTTGCTTGGCACTAAAAAAACTTATAGAGTTTTAATGGCTCTATAAGTTTTTTTGATGTATTTTATTTTATAATCCTCTTGATACGGTATCAGTATAAACTATTCCAGAGTCTTTGACATGGTTTAAATCACGGTTATAAATAATTTGTGGATAATTTTTAAAGGCCATATCTAAATCAACATTATCGCTATAACCGAAAAGATAAGCGTTATCACTTACTTGATGAATACCAAAAGTAGTTATGTATTCAGGCATTTTGAAATCAGTAATACCATTGGTTTCGGAAAAATCAATTTTTTGACCGCCTTTACCCGTAGAATAGTATTTTCCATAACGCGCTATCCAGGTATCTAGGCCAAATATTCCACCGTCTTCGGTTTTAAATGGACGAAGATAATCTTTTATACAAGTATCGCCCGTATAAAGAATTACATAGTAACCCGCTTGTTGAAGCATTTCAATGGTTTTCATTATAGCTTTATAAGCATTGGAATTTTTACCACCGCTTTTTAAATCTCTTAAAATATTTTTGCAATCCGGAATATTTTCAATATCTAAAGCGATAGGCATAAATGTATAGTAGCCTTTACTTTCTAACAAGCTTAAATATTCAATCATTTTATTAGTTTCAATAATTGCATCTTCAACATTTCTAGCTGCTGGAAAATAATAATAACCCGCTACTACGTTACGATTTCTTAAAATCTCAATATTTTTTTCAAAATTAACATCTATTGAAGGTGTATTTGCTAAGTAAGAACCAATACGATTGTAAACAAACCTGATATTAGGATTTTTACTAAGAACCTTATCTAAATCCATTTCACTTTGATACTTAGAAATATCAATACCAAATACATGACCGGTAGCAGCAATTTCTTCATTCCAGTTTGTTATTGTTTTAGCTGGAACATTAATATCGGCATCGACACTATCTTCATAGTCTAATTTTTCCTCTGTTACATCAAGCTTTCCTTCTTCTGGTAAGTATATCGTTTCACCTGGATTAATTGAAGTTGTACTATTAACAAATAAAATGTCTTCAGGATAAATTTCTAATTTTTCGGCTAAACTCTCTAAAGTTTCATTTGGACCTAATTGATATCTTTTATAAATATCAGTATCGGTGGCAACAAGAACTTTATCGCCGGGCTGATAATAAGCCGGATAAGTGATACCGTTTAAGCTTTCAAATAAAGGAATAGACATCCCAAATTTTGTACACATATCATTGATATCTTCAAAATTTTTAACAATATATCCTTTAATGTTATTTTTAACGGCTAAAGTAAGAATGTCGCCTTCTTTTATACGATTTATATTTTTTAGATTAGGATTTAATTCTTTTATCTTATCAATATCACAGCCAAAAGTAGTACTAATTTCTGAAATTGTATCGCCAGCTTTAACTTTATAATTTATCTCATAGAGTTCTTTCTTTATTTTGGGCACAGTTAGTGTTAAACCGGGATATATTTTATCAGGATTAGAAATAACTTGACGATTAATAGCGATTAAATCTTCTAAACTCATTTTATAAGCCTTGGCAATGCTAGTTAAATTATCACCGGGTTCTACTATATAATTTTCATAAAGTTCTGTATCTAGTTTTATCATTGGCACTTTAATAATTGCATCTGGCATAATTTTATTACCGTCTTTTATATCAGGATTCATTTCTAAAATAGTACTAACCGTAGTTTCATAGTCTTCAGAAATTTGCCATAAGGTATCACCAGATTTAATTTTTATTTCAATAATCTCACGAACATTACCATTTTCATCAATATATGTTGAACCTACTTCATATTTTTTCTTACAACCAGTAAGCCCCAGAATAAGTGGTGTTACAGCCACTACTTTCAAAAAATCACGACGTGATATTTTAATACCACTATTTTCTTTTATCTCATTTTTCATAACCAATTCCCCTTTTTTATTGGGATTTATATTAGCACAAAGTTTAATTTAAGTCAACAGTCTTTTTAGAGCAGACCTTTATATTTATGTTTAACTTATGATAATGTCTTAATATTTATCTTTTGAAAATGTCTTTAAATAAGTATTTAACCAATCAAAAATTTTAAACTTAAAAAGAAGCATTAAAGCTTCCTTAAAATATTAATATGATTATTTAGCCTTGGGTTACGGCATTTGCTACTGGTTTTACCGTATTTTTCTTTTTATTTAGACCAACAGCTAAACCTACTACTAATAAAATAGTAACTACAATAACACCTACTAAAGTATAAATTAATGGTAAGTTATATAAATAGAAACTAAATTCAATATTAGAAGCCTTAGTTGATGATAAATCCCAACTTAAAGATTTATCTTTTTCAGAAACATTGTTAGCATTATTACTAACAGCTTTATAAGGTAAAGTAACATTAAATTTTAAGTCCATATTCTTAGTAAAATTAGAAAAATCCATTCCTGGAAAATCAAAACCACTAGAACTATTATTATCATTTAAATCATAAGCTGTATAAGTATTAATATCATCTGTAGAATCAGTATCATCATCTGTAAAGTCATTATTTAAATCACTATCACTAGCATCAAATTTAATGTTAGCATAATAAGTATTTTTAAATAAACCTTTTTTTACTTTAAACATATTTTTATTATTAGCTTCATAATCATCTAAAAGTCCAGAGATACTATAGTTAATATCATCAGTAGTACTTATATCATCAATATTTTTAACTTTTTTAACTAATTTATAACCAGTAAAACTATCTTCACTGTAATTTTCAACAGTAAATCCTTCTTGTTCTAATTCTTTCTTATCATCATCAGATAATAACTCGCCGTCGCCACCCATATAACTCATAAGGGAAGAATCTATTGCATAAATTACTTCCATATTCATATTTTTGTTTTTGCTTATTTCGATATTAGCGTTAAATTTAACACAACCAGTTAGTAAAAACATCATAACTGCTAACATCATAACATATTTAAATTTTTTCATAAACTTCTCCACTCTCTTATTTTTTTTAAATACCAAAAACACCTTTTATAAATTTTTTAAAGTTAAAAATAATCACCAGGCTTTCATTTTCATATTATTACCATATACCCTTATTATAAGTATAGCATAGCTAATTACTTTTTTCTATAATTTGTAGCATTTAAAAAGTCCTTAAAGTTTTCTTAAGATAAATTTATTTATTAAAACAAGTTTATTTTAATTAACTTTAAAGACATTAAGTTTAAAATATAAATATAATTAATTTTTAACGACGATGTGATAATTTCATTGCTCGTTCATTTGGCTCTCTTGCCCCTAGAAAATCATCAGTATCTAAAGTTGGGTCTTCATCAGGACCATTATCTATTTCGTAGGTATCAACTAAATATTGTTCTAGAGCATCACTTATTTCTCTTTCGTTTTTTAAGCTTTGAGCCTTTTTTTCTTCAATAGCTTTTTCTATTTTTTGCTCACGTCTTAAAACATAGACAAAATATTTAGCTAAATCATTATCGTTCCAGTTAGCAATATCGCCTTTACTTAGGTCATTTGATTCAAACGGTAATAACCCGCGATATTTATATATTGTGCTAATATATTCAGCAACAAGTTGGTCAGGCACAGAAATCCCCCCCTTTTCGCATTTAATATAATAACACAATTTTACTGATTGTCAAATTATTTTTTCTTTTCTTCTTCTCTTTGACGAATTAATCTTAAATTTTTTTCATCGATTTCTTTACGAACACCTTCGATAATATCAGCATGAGGACTTGGACACTCTGGCCCTAAAAAGGTATCTTTTTCACCCTCGGCAAGGTTTAAAGACTCAATTTCAAAAGGTTCAGAGTCTATTTCAATATCTTTATTGGCGTACGCTCTTATAGTTGCCTCTTTAGCTTCTTGCTTTATTTTATCTAAACGTAGTTCAATCCTTATATAATATTTTACTAAATCATTATCGGATAAGTTAGCTATCTGGGCCTCACTGTATGGTGGGTGGGCATACTTAATCTTAATCTGAATTAAATTCTGGTATTTAAATACTGTTTTTACGTATTTTGATTTTTCCATTTCTGTCATAAAACCACCTCAAAAACTAAAGTTAGGATATCATAAATAGGCTTTATTTGCAACTAAAATAAGCTACCTAATATGTTCAAAAAATCTTCGATGCCACCGTCCATTAATTTATCCAAACCAGTACCAATTTTACTACCGAATCTAGATACAGCAGATGAATAATCAACATAATCTTCAGTTAAATAATCTTTTAAATCAATTTCTTTGCCTTCTTTAACATCTTGTTCAAACTCTTTTAACTTTTCTTCGGTAATAGTGGCTTTTCTACCCATTTTAATATCATAATAACCAGATTCTAAAGCAATATATAAAGCAATAAAAATTAAGAAAAAAACAAATAAAATTTTAAAAAAAGGATTTTTAGTTTTCATAGGCTACCTTCTATATATTCATAAAGTATCTTAGATAAAATATCTATTGTATTTGATACTTCTAACATAGTATTATATTGTCCACCTAGTTCAATTAGAATACAATTAGTATTAAAATCTTGATTATATATACCATTTACACCAGGGCCACTTTTTTTATAGATGCCTCTAGTAAGACTGGGATATTTGGCTTTCAAAAGATTATTAATATCAGTTGCTACTTTTAGATTAGCATTATAGTTATCATGTTCTAAACCTACTAAAAACATAACTCTAGCATAAGATTTGCCGTCAATGGTAGTAGTAGTTTTACTTTTTAAAGAAGAATCGCGATGTAAATCAATAAAGAATTTTAAAGAATTATTATTTTGATAAGTATCTTCTAAATAAATTCTAGAAGCTTTATAAGAGTCTTTATAAACCCAATTATTTTTATTTAGAGCATCTTTTATTACTCTTTTTTCTACAATAGTATTAAGTCCTAAGTCATTTAATTTTTCTTGTAAGTAGTAGGACGCAATTTTGACATCAGGTTTAATATTATAAATATTAAAATAACTACTAGTATATTCTTCGGTATCATGAGTACTATAAATATAAATAACAGGTTTAGTACTATTTAAGACTTCTTTAGTATTAGAGTTATCAGTACTTTCAATATTATCATTATTATTATTTTCTTTTACTGAAGTATTATCAAATGTTATATTACTAAGTAAGCTAGATTTTATATAACTACTATCTATTTGCCTATTAAAGCCTACTTTTAATAAATAATTTAAATAATCTTCGCTAGATATCATGTTTCTTACTTTATAATAAAAGTAAAGATAGCTTAGGAAGAATCCTAATAATATAAAGATGAAGTAGACAATTTTTTTGAAGTTATTTAGTCTTTTTTTACTTTTAAATCTTTTTTTCATAATCATCACTACTTAATTTTAGTAGGTATTAGTTAAATAATATGTCAAATTATGCCTAAAAGTTTAATTTTTTTAAATTAGATACTAAAAAAGATAAGGCTAGTTAACTTTGTTAGTTTGTTTACCTTATCTTTAATAATAAATTTTATTCAGTATCTGGTTTTAATTTTCTACCACTGCCAATACTTAGAGATTCTTCAATCATTTTAATATCATCCTCACCGTATAATTTACCAAGTAAAGTCTTTTTGTAATATTCTATACTCTTTTTAGAATTATGGCCTTCATCTTGGAAAACTTCGGTATCAATTTGTTCGATATAAGAAGTAAAATCTTTAGTATTAGGTGTAACTTTTTTAAATAAGCAATTCTTTAAATATCTAAATATAACTGTTGCCAAGAAATAGTTATAAGAACCACTATCATCTGGTAAGACATTTAAATTAGCATCATCGGTTGGAATAAAGGTATCGTTTGGTTTAATTGCCTCTTGAATTGTTTTATTATTTTTAACAAAATCTTTAATATAGTAATATTGTTCAGGACTCGTAAACCTAAATACGATAGCATCGTTAGCAGGAATGGTTCTAAATTTAGTTTGACCTAAGACATCATTAGGAAAGTCTTGATGAGAAAGACTAACAAATTGCATGCATTCTTTAACTACTTCGGCATACTTTTCTGGTTGAACGGATAAATAAGCTTTGCCAAAAAAGTCATGACTAGCATTTACATCAAAAATGAAGTTAGCGCCACTGGCAATACCAAAGTTATCTAGTAATGGTTAAATTTCTTTAGAATCATGAACATATTCTAAAAATATATCCGATACTAGGTTACAAACAACAGCATTAAAAAGGTTAGTAATATCATAAAATATTTTTAAGGTTGCCTCATCATATTTATCCCCAAATTCATTCTTAACTTCTTTATAAAAGCTTGCAAAGTCATGAGTTATTGACCACAGTTTTTTGCGATGAGATAAGTGAGGTGAATTAAATACTACATTAATTAACGATAAATCGGATTTCATTTCTTGCCACATACCATTTAATTTTACATCATAAATGCCAACTAAATCATTATATAAGCTATCGACTTCGTAAGTACTAATAACACTACTATCTCTTAACAGTGCGTTTTCTTCTTTTTCTGTTAAATCGGTACGATGCATTATTTCCTTAAACTTTTTCATGCCCTTATACCATTTATTTAATAATTCATCAATATTTTTCATATATCCCCCTTAAATGCTAATTATCCGCATTTGTTGCCAGCTGCTCTAACATAAAATTTATTATTTGTCAACTTTATTCATAACAATTTAGTTAAACTACTACTCTTATCCTAAGAAATGGAAAAATAATTTCAAATGCCTTGAAAAGTCCGGAAATATTTGATAAAATCATATAGACATTTAAGGAAGGAGCAAGAGAATGGCTAATATTAAGAGTTCTAAGAAAGCGATTAAACAAATTGCTAAAACTACTGCTAATAATCACGAATTAAAAGCAAGAGTTAAGAATACTATTAAAGCTTGTGAAAAAGCAATCGCATCAAAGAATAAAGAAGAAGCGACTTCTTTAGTTAAAGAAGTACAAACTGTAATTGATAGAGCAGCTAGCAAAGGTCTTGTTAAAAAGAATACTGCTGCTAGACAAAAATCAAGATTAAATAATAAAGTTAAAGAAATGAACTAGTAAGGGTTCATTTTTTTTGATATAATCTACTAGGTGATTGAATTGAAAAAACTTATATGGCCTATTATACTAGGGGCCTTACTGGTATTAGAAATTAAAAACATTGATACAATAACCGAGTTTGTAGTTAGTAAGCTTGATAATACTAAAGAAGTAGTTATTTTAGATAATAATAAATATCATAAAGATGCTTCTTATAAATTTGTTCAAGAAACAACAGATTTTGTTCCTTATAGTTATCATGATTTACTTAATATAATATATACGGTTATTAATAATGGGTGGAATTCTTTTACTTTTTATTGTCCTAAAGAATATAGTGAGTGTTTAAGTGATATTAAAGATATTTCTACTAATGATACACTGCTTACTCAGATTAATAATTATGCTAATCCTTTTAACTCATTTTCATCGGTACAAACTTTATATGATGATACAGGTGAGATTACTTTAAAAGTTACAAAGACTTATACTGATGAGGAAATAGCCCTTTTAAATGATAAAGTTACGACTATGCTAAATACGGTTATTACGGATAATATGACTCTTAAAGATAAGTTATTAGCAGTACATGATTATATTATTAATAATACTAAATATGATACAGAAAAGAATAATAATGGTTCTAGTAAGTATCATAGTAATACTGCGATTGGGGTATTCATGGAAGGATATGCTACTTGTAATGGGTATGCTGATGCGTATGCTCTAGCTTTAGATAAACTAGGAGTTAAAAATTATAAAGTATCTAGTAATACACATATTTGGAATGCCGTTTATTTTGATGATGAGTGGTTACATATTGACCTTACATGGGATGACCCGGTAAGTACGGACGGTAAAGATTATTTATATCATAAATATTTCTTAGTTAATAATGAAGAGATGAAAAAAGAAGATGGGGACTTAGAAGACCACATCTTCGATAAAAAAGTTTTTCAAGAATTTATGGATTAATAGGTTGTAATGACCTATTTTTTTAATTTTTTAGCATAAAAGTTAGCAATTATTGCTTCTAGGCTTATTTGATAATTATTTTTAATATCCGCATTTGCCATACTAAAGATAGGATTTAAATAACCATTAATTGTAATTGGCAAATTATTTTCTTTTAAATAAGCTATTTTACTAGCTAGTTCAATATATGAAATTCTTTCTAAGACTGCCCTATTTAAATTGATATCAATGGCATTTTCTAAGGCTATATTAAATACCGTATTTTCATTAATTTTAACTGGCCAAGCAACACCCATTTGGGCTAATCTTAAAGCATTAATACTCATGGGATTAGCAGAATTTCTAAAGTTATTTAGCCACCTATATAAATCAATTTTACCGACATCATCATACGTATAACCGTCATTAGTTTTAAAGCCACCGGGAATATTTAAGTTACCATAAAAATCATAATAAGCTTTTAAATAAGGATATACTTCCTCAAAACAAGTTTTTATTTTCCAAACCATTTTAATATCGTTTAGAAGTTTTATTTGTCTTGCATCTAATTTTTGTGTGCAAGTAGAATTGTTATTAGGATTAACATTATTTTTATATCTTTTTCTTTGGCTATTAATCCAATTACCTAATCTAATTGGATTACCACTTGCATCTAAATAAGAGTAAGTAGCGGGAACTTTTAGATTGCCATGTTCTAAATAATATTTTTTAGCTTCATTATACATAAAATCCCAGGCATAATTATAAGTGCCATAACTAGTTATGTTTATTTTCTTTAATAAATCAATTTGTTCGGCCGTCAATTTATCTTTTTCTAAACAATATTTTTTCTTATTTATGGCAAGCCACTTATTAATATTAAATTTTGTTCCAGTACTTAAAGTACCTATGCAGTTACTAGGAATATTTAAACTACCATAATATTCATAACATTTTAAGACTTCTTGATATCTTAAAAGCCAATTTTGTTCGCTGGTATTATGCCAATCTATCCCTAAATTTTCTAATAAATCTATTCTATTTTGACTTAAACGCCAGTCAGTCCACTTACCTTTTCTTAAACCACAAGAATTTTTATAATTTCTTCGTTGATTATCTAACCAGCGTCCTAAATGAATCCTACGAGTACCAACTACTATTACATAGTTAGGAGGAATATTAATATCACCGTGTTGCATCTTATATTCTTTAACTAAATTATACATAAAATGCCATTCATCATCCAAAGGATACCAAGCAAGGTTTAAAGATTCTAAAGCTTTTATTGCATCTACTTGTAGTAGACCTTTACGGTAATTATTTCTTAAGCTATTAACAAAGTAACCTAGATTAATAATTTGTCCTTCTTTAGTTTTTACTTTGAATTCTAAAGGAACATTTATATTACCAAATTTTTTATAGTACATAATTAAATATTGATAATTTTCATTTTTCAAAATATTTTCCATGTTATCACCTAACTAATTCTAATTTACTTTGATGTTCCTTAATTAATTCTTCTAAAGAAACATTATATTTTTCTTGTAAGTCTTTACTACTCATTGTAAATATAGGATTTAAATTTTTATCATCATTAAAAGGCATATTATATTCAATGCATAATTGAATTTTAGCATTTACTTCTAAACTAGAATAACGTTTTATTACATCGGCCATTTGAGAACCTTTGATATGATAAAATTCAAATAATTTTATAATATCTAGACGGTTAGAGCTCATGTTCCAAATCATACCAATATTATTTAAAAGTTCAATTTGTAAAGGTAATAATTCCCCTTTTTCATAACATCTAGTTTGATATTTTAACCAGGTACCTAAGCCAACGGAATTACCATTACTATTAATAAATTTATAAGAGCCGGTTATACGTAAGTTTCCATTTTTTAAGTAATATTCTTTAGCATAGTTATACATACGAAGCCAGTCCATACTAAGCTTAGTCCAGTCAATATGAATACTTTCTAAGGCCTCAATCTGGTCTTTAGTTAATTTTTGTTGCCAATAGTTATCTCTTTGTTGTTTTAACCAATCATAAAGATTAAATGGTCCCATTTTACAATCTAACATGTAGTCATTTTCAACGTTTAGATTACCATGACTTTGAAAATAGGCTTTGGCAGCGGCAAATCTTTCTTCCCAAATCAATCGGTAAACACTCCAAACCATTTTAATCTTCTCTAACAGTTCTATTTTTTCTGGAGATAATTGACCACTTTGATAACTGATGCGTTGATTTTTTATCCAGGTGCCTAAATTACAAGGCGTATTATCTTCTAAAGTAACTTTATAATCGCTAGGTATTAATAAGTTGCAATTAGTTTCATAATATTTAACAGCTTCTTTATAAGATAATTTCCACCTATCATGACTTGAGGTAGCTTTATTCCATTCTATTCCTAAATTTTCTAGCAATTTAATTTGCTCAGCACTTAGTAAATAACTGCCATTTTTGTAACGTGTTTTTTGGGCATTTAACCAACCACTTAGGTCTACTGACTCACCATAGTAACCAGTTATACACTGCATTTTATTTAGCTTTAACTCACCATGGATATCATAATATTTTTTGGCTAGCCAGTAATTGTACCACCAGATATCAAGGCGAAGTAATTCTTTTTTTGTTTGTGGAAGGATATCAAAAACAGTGTTATATTTTATAGCTTCTAACCATTTTTCTTTAATTCTTTCACCTTTAGATTTTTGATATTCAGCATCCATAGAAAACTTAATTTTCTTTAATGCTTCAAGTTGTAATCTTGATAAACTAGAATTTTCGATTTGCTTTTTTAAACGGTAAACCCAAGTTCCAAGATTAATTGTTTCTTTATAATAGCCGGTTACTGTCATATTACTTGAAATGTCAATATTACCATGTTTTTGATAATAGTTAAAGATGAAACTATAGTTGTACCACCAAATATCTTGACTAGACATACTAGATTTAACAAATGGTAAGATATCTATAATACTATTACTTTCGATAGCTTGAAACCACTTTTCTGAAATATTAATATTACTTTTAACTTTATTATTAACTAAATCAATCGTTTTTAAAGCTTTTAATTGATATTCATTTAAAGAACCACCATACATTTTTCTTTTTTGCTGATAAAACCAAGTACCAATGTTAAAAACTTCACCATAATGACCAATAATTATTTTACTATCAGTTAAAACGATATTTTTATTTGCATCTAAGAACTTTTTAGTTAAATAAAAGTTATACCACCAAACCTCAAGGAATTCTAAAGATTCTTTTTTAGAAGGCAAAATATCAGTAACAGTATTATTTTCAATGGCACTCTGCCATTTGTTTGCTAGTTCTTGCATTAATTTTTTAGTATTATCATCACCATATTCACGCTTAATATTTACATAATTAGGCCAGTCTTTAGTAATGCTTTCTAAAGCAGAAATTTTAAGTTGAGATAATTTACTTTCTTGATAATATTTTTTTTGAATAGAATACCAGCTTTCAATATCTACTTCTTCTCCATAATAGCCAGTTACTTTTTGGCGATAATACATTGTTAAATTATGGTGTTCTTGATAATAGTCTTTAACTAGTGAGAAGTTATACCACCATTTTTCATAGTTATTTAAACTTTCTTTTTCTTTAGTTAAAACACTTCTAATATCATTATTTTTAATAGCCTCTGACCAGATATCATTAACACTATCTTTATTTTCTTTAGAATTAACATTCCAAACAAAACCTAAGGCACTTAACTTTTCAATTTGAATTCTATCTAATGTTTGTTTACGATATTTACCTCTTTGCGTAATTAACCAATTATTTAAATTAATTTTCTCACCATAGAATCCTGTTACTATCATATTTTTTCTTGTTACAACATTTTCATGTTCCTTATAATAACGGCATAGAAAATAATATTTATACCACCACATATCATAAATAGATAATTCTTCTAGCAAATTTGGTAAAATGCTTCTTACATCATTATTTTCGATAGCTTTTTCCCATTTAGCATAAGTCTTTTTAATCATTTCTTGTTTACTAATTGGTAATTTAACACCTGATTTTAATAATAATTCTTCTTGTCTAGGAGGTAAGGTTTCATTTTTCTTACGATATCTTTGACTATTAACCCAGCCAAATAAAGAAACATCTTCGCCATAAAAGCCAATTATTTTCTCATCAAATTTAATTCTGACATTACCATGTTCTTGATAATATTTTTTTAATACTAAATAATTATAAGGCCATATTTCATAACGATTTAAGTGTTCTTTTTTAGTTGGTAAAAGCATTAAGACATTATCCGTATCAATTAGATTTAACCAGCCGGTTATTAGTAAGGTTTCATTAGTCTTTTTAGTAACGGGGTTTAAAACGTTTATATCTTTTAAAGCTTGAGATTGTTCTAAGGCTAGATTATGATGCTGGTATCTAATATTTTGAAATGCTAACCACCAACTTAAATTAACCTCCTCACCATAAAAGCCTGTTACTATAACGGGTTTTTGGTCTTTAATTTGCAAAGCTTTATAATTATTTTTAATTAAAATAAAGTGATACCACCACAAACCCTCAGGTATTAATTTATCTTTATGGTCTGGTAAACTAGTTTGTAAAAAAGTGGTTACATCAAAAGCCTTTTTATCACTACTACTATTCATCTTAAAAACTCCCCCTTTAAATGTAGAAATATACTACCACTTTTATTTACAAAATGCAAATATTTTTTATAAGAAAAAGAAAAAAAGATAATAACTAGGATTACTATTTTTCAGTAACTAATTATCATCTTTTTAAAATAATTATTTAGTGCTAGTTAAACTCAAAGTACAATCTTCACCATTAATATCATAGTGATTTACATTTTCTTCTAAAGTCAAACTGTCAGATAAAGTTTCCGATTTAATAAAATCAGCATATTTAGTAAAGCATTCAACGATTTTATCAGAGCCACTATAAGTAACATTGATATGGTCTTGGATATCTAAATCCATTTCTTTACGCATATTTTGTAATTTAGAAACAACTTCTCTTGCCATACCTTCAAGTAATAATTCATCAGTCAAAGTTGTATCTAAAATAACAAAATCACGGCCGTTCATAGCAACATCAAAACCTTCTTTGGCATCAATGCGAACATCTATCATATCATTAGTAATAGTTAAATCTTTACCTCGGAAAGCAACTGTCAATTCTTCTTTATTATTTAATTTTAGTTTATCTTCTTCACTTAAATTTAACAATAATTCTTGATAGGCTTTAATATCTTTACCAAACATAGAACCAGCTACTCTAAAGTTAGGTTTAATAGTTAAATTCATATATTTACCTAAGTCTTTAGTAAATTCTAGTTTTTTAACATTTAATTCTTCAGTAATTAGGTTAGCTAAATCACCTAGTAAGTCTTCTAATTTACCATCAATAATAACGGTTGCTAGAGGAATTCTTACTTTGATTTTACTATCTTCTCTTGCATTACGTCCTAAAGATATTAAGTCTCTTACTTTATCCATTTTTTCTTCGATAGTAGAGTTAATATATTCTTCATTAACTACTGGATAACTACTTAAATGAACTGATTCTTCATTAGTTAAATTACGATACATTTCCTCAGAAATATAAGGGACTATTGGTGCAATTAACTTAGATAAACCTACTAAGACATCATAAGTAGTCTTGTAAACAGCTTTTTTACTAGTTGTAAGACGACTATCCCAGAAACGGTTACGATTACGACGAATATACCAGTTAGATAAGTCTTCACAAACAAAGTCGGTTAAAAAATGAACTACTTTATTCAAGTCATATTCATCAAATGAAGCTCTAACATTTTTAACTAAAGTATTATATTTAGAAAGTAACCATTTATCAATTAAATCTAGGTCTTCGTATTTAACATTACATTCATCAGTATCAATCTTATCAGCATTTGCATACATAACAAAGAAATTATAAGTATTCTTAAGTGGGTTAAAGAACTTAGAATGAACTTCTTTTAAACCATCAAAGGAGAACTTAAGTGGGGTCCATACTGGCGAAACATAAGGTAAGTAGAATCTTACTTCATCAGCGCCATATTCTTCGATAGTCTTGAAAGGCTCAACGATATTACCACGGGATTTACTCATCTTTTTACCTTCACCGTCTAATAGTAAGTCATTTACTAAAACGTTGCGATAAGGAGCATGGCCCATTACAAATGTAGAAATTACCATTAAAGTGTAGAACCAACCTCTAGTTTGGTCAATTCCTTCACAAATAAAGTCAGCTGGGAATTGAGTTTCAAATAGTTCTTTGTTTTCAAATGGATAATGGTATTGAGCAAATGGCATTGAACCAGAGTCAAACCAACAGTCTAAAACATCAGGAATACGTTCCATAACGCCACCACACTCTGGACAAGTTAAATGAACAGTATCAATGTATGGTTTATGTAAGTCAAAGTCTTCTGGTAATTTTTCAATACTACGATTTCTTAATTCATCAATGCTTCCTAACATCTCGTTATGACCACAACTACATTTGAAGAATGGAATTGGTGAACCCCAGAAACGACTACGAGAAATATTCCAGTCTTTAGCATTACTTAACCAGTTAGCAAATCTCTTTTCACCAACATAATCAGGATACCAGTTTACTTCTTTATTAGCTTCGACTAACTTGTCTTTAAAAGCTGATACCTTAATATAATAACTAGGCATAGTATAATAAATTAATGGAGTATGGCATCTCCAGCAATGTGGATAGTCATGAGTTATTTTTTGTTTTCTAAATAATTTATTATTTTCTTTTAAGTAAGCAACAACATCATCAGTGCAATCGAAAACAAATTTACCAGCCCAAGGGCCTTCTGTGTAGCAGCCGTCTTTACCAACGGGATTAACAATAGGTACACCATAACGGTTACATACGTTTGCATCATCAACACCAAAAGCACCAGCCATATGAACGATACCAGTACCGTCAGAAGCGGTAACGTACTCATCACACATAACAAAGAATGCTTTTCCTTCAACTTTTAATTCAGGAATTAGTTGTTCATATTCTGTAAACTCTAAAGTTTCACCTTTAAATTTTTCTAAGATTTCTACTTCTTTATCTTGGAAAACACTAGTAATTAAGCTTTCAGCTACAATATATTTAGTATTATCTACTAAGACTTTTACATAGTCCATTTTTGGATTAACACAAAGACCAACATTGGCAAGTAAAGTCCAAGGTGTAGTTGTCCAAGCAAGAAAATAAGTATCACTATTTTTTATCTTAAAAGGAACATATAAAGTAGTTGCGGTTTCTGACACATATTCTTGAGCAACTTCGTGTGTAGCAAGACCAGTTCCACAGTGAGGGCAATAAGGTACTACTCTAGTTCCTTCGTAGAAGTATCCTTCTTCAAAGAACTTCTTTAAAATCCACCATTCTGTTTCAATATACTCATTTTTATAAGTTAAATATGGATGATCAACATCAATAAATTGACCCATTTTACTAGTTAATCTAGTAAATGCAGCTTCGTTTTCAGCAACGCTATTACGGCATTCTTGGTTAAATTTATCAACGCCAAGTTCTAGAATTTCTTTCTTTGAAGAGATACCTAATTTTTTCTCAACATGATTTTCAATAGGTAAGCCATGAGTATCCCAACCTACTTTTCTTAAAACTTTTTTACCATTCATGGCATGATATTTACAGATTGAATCTTTTAGGTTTTTAGCAACCATATGATGAAGTCCCGGAAAACCATTAGCAAATGCTGGTCCGTCATAGAAAACAAAAGTATCGCAATCTTTATGAACTTCATTTTGACGATTTAAAATATTAACAATGCCACCCCAACTTTGTAAAATGTCGTTTTCAACAACACTAGCTGGTCTTTTGTCTAAATTTTTAAAATTTTTCATACATTTTCCTCCCAAATATTTGATAAAAAAAGAAAAAATCCCATAACATAAGGGCGAATTACCGCGGTACCACCTTATTTTATGAGATATCATACACTCTTACTTTTAACGCAAGTTAAACGGCTATAAGCACATCGAAAAGTGATTTGAAATAAACTAATTTACTGCCTTTCACCAAACGACAGCTCTCTTTGAAATATCATTTATTTCCGTCTTTTTTCATCTGATTTACTGCTTAATTATACATCAAGTATTTTTTTCGTGCAAGCTTTTTTAATTAAAAACTAGGTCTAATATGTTTAACTTATGATAATGTCCTAATGGTTATCTTTTGAAAATGTCTCATTTTCATTTATAATATGTCACCGAGG
>CAKOSN010000003.1 GCA_934102255.1 uncultured Bacilli bacterium
TATTCTGTAAACTCTTTTAATTCCATAAATTAGTTTTCTTTCTTTTTAGATTCAGCATATTTTTTCATAATGCCTTCACCAGCAAGAATATTCTTAACTGTATCAGTTGGAACAGCACCATTGTTTAACCATTTGATTGCTTTTTCTTCATCAACAGTAATAACTGCAGGATTCTTAACAGGATTATAAGTTCCTACTGTTTCGATAAATCTACCGTCTCTTGGGCATCTTGAGTCAGCTGCTACAATTCTATAGAATGGTTTTTGTTTAGAACCCATTCTTTTTAATCTTAATTTAACTGCCATTTGTATTCCCTCCTCACTTAATAACAGTATTTATTCTATCATATCAAGATATATACTGTCAACTTTTTTTAGTTAACAGTTTACAAGTTTAAAAGCACTAAAAAAGGAAGATTACTCTCCCTTAACGATATTGATAGCTTCACGCATTTTCATATCATATTTAACCATGTCAAGACCGCCAAATTCTTTTAATAAATCTTCTTTAGTCATACCATAATTCTTAGCCATTTCTTCTGCCTTAGCATCAGCATCTTTATCACTAATTTCAATCTTTTCTTCTTTAGCAACTTCTTCTAGTAAGAATCTTTCTTTTACTCTGTTAGTAGCAGTTTCTTCATATTGTTTATGTAAATCTTCATGAGTCATACCAGTAAATTGCATGTATTGTTCAAGTGTTAAACCATTCATCTTTAATTGTTGAGATACTTGGTCAATAATTCTATGAATTTCTTCATCAATGATTTCTGGATTAATTTCTACTGTCATTTTAGATACAGCCATTTTTAAGCAATCATCAATATATTTATCTTCAATTTCAGCTTCTTTACGAGTCTTAATTTGTTCTTTAACTTTAGCTTTTAAGCCTTCAGCATCTTTAACATCATCATAGCCTAAATCTTCAAAGAAATCTTCATTTAATTCAGGTAAAACTCTTTCTTTAATAATATTTACTTTAACTTTAAATACTACATCTTTACCTTTAAGTTCTTCAGTATAGTTTTCTGGGAATTTTAAATTTAAATCTTTTTCTTCCCCAACGCTCATACCAATTAAGCCTTCTTCAAAACCTGGGATAAATGTATTTGAACCAATTTCTAATGGATAATTTTCTCCCTTACCGCCTTCGAATGCTTTACCGTCTAAGAAACCTTCAAAGTCAATAATAACAGTGTTACCATTTTCAACTTTGCCGCTTTCTTTAACTTTGATTTCAGCATATTTAGTTTGAAGTTTAGTAATTTCTTCATCTACTTCTTTAGCAGTTACTTTAGCAGTTTCTTTCTTAATTCCTAAGTTTTTGTATTCACCTAATTTAACTTCTGGTTTAGAAATAAATGTATATTCAATACTAATTCCGTCTTTATTAATATCTTTAATATCAACAGTTGGTTGTACAACTGGCATTTCTTTAACTTCATCTAAAGTCTTTTTATATTCAGTTGTAAGTAAGATATCGATAGCGTCGTTATAAAGTGGTTCTACACCATTTTTACTAACGAACATTTCAAAAGGAACCATACCTTTTCTAAAACCATCAACAGTTACATCTTTTTTAATTTTATTGTAAGCATCTTTAATAGCCTTAGTCCAAATTTCACCTTTATATTCTTTTACAACTTTTTTTACATTATTCATAAAATCTTCCTTTTCTAACCTTTAATATTATAACTTAAAACTAGCAATAATGCGAGTAAAATTAAGCAATTTTAACAATTTTAACATCATAAGAGCCAGTTGGCGTTACAACATTAACGATTTCACCAGCACGATGTCCTAATATAGCCTTACCGATTGGTGACTCATTAGAAATTTTGTTAGCAAATGGGTCAGCTTCCATAGAACCAACGATTGAGTATTCTTCTTCCTCATCATCATCTATATAATTTAAAGTGACATTAGAGCCAACACTTACTGTTTCTTTAGATGAACCGTCCATTACTTGACAATGTTCTAATTTAAATTCTAATTCTTTTATTCTTGCCTCTACTTGCGCTTGTTCATTACGAGCAGCATCATATTCAGCATTTTCTGATAAATCGCCTAAACTTCTTGCTTCTTGAAGTGCAGCAATTACCTCAGGTCTTTTCTTTAATTTTAAGTCATTCAATTCAGTTTCTAACGCCAAATATCCTTGTGGTGTTATTAGAATTGTTTGTTCTTTTGTCATTTTTATTCTCTCCTCTAAAAAATTATCTATCTAAGGATACTACAAATTATATTAAATGTCAAACACTTTTATGCGCATAATATCCATATTACTTAGTGGTATTTCACACTTAAATTTTATTAACTGTTTAGGATGCCTTGCAACATCAAGTAGATTACCATCCATATCATAAATTTCAGGAATCACAAGAGTTACAGTCTCAATATTAGGGCCAAATATCTCTACAACATCCCCCGGTTTAAAGTAGTTTCTTTGTTCTACTGTTACCTCACCCTTAGCCTTATCATATTCTATTACAATACCTAAAAAATCTTGATTACTTATTTCATTTCTATCTAAAAAATATTGTTCATTAACACTAGGTAATTTGTCAAAGAATTGGGGTACTGAGTCACGATTAGCACATCTATTTAAGACATTTAAAGCATAAGTAGCATATTTTTCAGTTAAAGTATTATTTTTAATTTTATCGATAATACTACGATAAACTGAAATAACTGTAGCAATATAGTAAATACTACGCATTCTACCCTCTACTTTAAATGAGTTTACCCCTACTTCAATCATCTCTTTTATGAAAGATACCATGTTTAAATCTTTAGGCATCATCGTAAAATCAGGTTCATTATCATCGGCTTTAAAAACATAACGGCAAACTTGGCTACAGCCACCCCTATTAGAATCACGATTAGTTGCATAATTACTCATAACACAACGACCACTAACAGATGTACACATAGCGCCGTGAATAAAGCATTCTAAATCTAAGTTAGTCTCATCTTTTATTCTTTTAATATCTTCTTTGGATGTTTCTCTTGCTAAAACAACTCTCTTAGCCCCGATATTTTTATAAAATAAGGCTGATTCATAGTTACTAGTCGAAGCTTGAGTAGAAACATGTAATTCCGTTTTTAAACCTAACTTTTGATGTAAATGCATTATATATATATCACTAACTATTATACCATCAGCACCAATTTTATCTAAGTTTAAAAGATAGTCTTCTAGTCCTAAAGTATCAGCATTATGTGGCACAATATTAACTGTTACATAAACTCTTTTGCCAAGACTATGGGCAAAATCTACCCCAACTTTTAAATCATCAAGGTTAAAATTTTTAGCATTAGCTCTTAAGGAATAATCAGTTCCCCCAACATACACAGCATCAGCTCCATATAAAAGAGCAACTTTTAATCTTTCTAAATCCCCTGCGGGCGCTAATAACTCTATCATTTGATATCTCCTATCTTAAAGACAGTTTTCTTATTCATAAATCCATTATCAGTATCTTCTGTGTCTTTACCATTTAACATATTTATCACTTTATCAGAACTTAAAAAAGTCGTATTTACATAAAAATAATAACTATTATTTAAATCGGTACAATCTAAAAGAGCACACTTACTTGAATATCCTACTGTTGCTTGGTCATCCTCATAAAGAGTAAATTTAACACTACCCATTTTATCTGTAATATGTAAGTAGTTAGTATGTGGTAAATGGTAATAATCTTCATAATTAGAAACTAACTTACGTTTAGAATACATTACTTGATTATAGCCTATTAAGTGATATACAACACTTCTTTTAACATTTTTATCTATCTCTAATAATTCTTCTTTAGTTAGCTCATTAGAAACAAAGACACTATCTACATAGTCAAGCCATACATTAATTGATTTATAATTACAGTTAAAATGGTTAATAAATAAAATTATTTTCTTCTTTAATGCTTTTAAAGTACTTATAAGTCCAATATCTTCAATTACAAAACCTTTTATTTCTAAATTAGGTAAAATAGCCTTTAACTCATCTATTTCTTTATTATTTAAGACTTTATTAATTAAGCAATAGACATCATCACTAAGTCCAGCCTTATTTATTTCTTCTATTGTAAAGCTTGCTGGATAACCAACTGAGTAGCCTTTTAACGGCAAAAGAAAGGTAGAAATACCTTCCGTTTTATATACCTTTATATCTTCTAATTTATTAATACTTATTAAGATTTTACTCTTCATTTTTGCGTCTACTAACACTTATACCATCTCCAATATTTAGAAATTCTGTGGTAAATTCTTCATTATTTTTTAAGAATTCAATATAATTTTCAATCTTACCAACTAATTGTCTTAAATTCTTACTTTCGATAGTATCACTTTTACCTACATAACCATGAAAATTAATATTATCAGTTATGATTACGCCACCTTTATTCAAGAAATATTTATATTTTTCAAAGAATTTAGTATATTGTCCCTTAGCAGCATCAATAAATATTAAATCATATGAAACGCCTGTCAAATTAACATCTAAGGCATCTTGATAAACAACATTTATTTTCTTATCTAAACCACATTTTTTAATGTTTTTCAAGCATTCCATATAACGAGACTCATCACGTTCAATAGTTGTTACCATTGTTGGTTGATTACTTGAAGCCATTAAAATAGCTGAGTAACCTATTGCGCTTCCTATTTCTAAAATATTTTTAACATTATGTTCTTTAATATACTTCATAATATAACAAATTGATTCTTTTTCAATTATAGGTACATTATTTTCTTTTGCATATTTTTCTATTTCTAAAATTTGTTCTTTCATAATTTTCCACCTTTAATTATAGACATACCAAAGTCCTTGGTTTTTTAAATCAGTTATAATTGCATTAAATTCACTTTGGGTTTTAGCATAATATGTCTTTTTATTTTTATCTGCTACAAAATAATAATAATCAGTATTTGCTGGATTAATAGTAGCTACTATACTTTCTAAGCCACTACTGCAAATTGGTCCGACTGGTAAAGCCGTAACACAGCTTGACCTTGTATTATAAGGATTACAAGTATCTAAATCTTTCTGAGTTAGCTCGACCGAAAAATCTTTTTTAACAGCATAATAAGTCGTTACATCACTACCTAGAGTCCAACCGTCTTTTAAGCGATTATAAAACACGCTAGCAACGCCACTTCTTGACTCATCATTTACGCCCTCTAATTCAACAATCGATGCTAAAGTTAAGATTTGATGAGCACTGTAACCACTATTTTCAATTTCTTTTTTATAAGGAGCTAATTTTTTAGCCAAACCATTTATTAAAGTCAAGACAATTTCTTTTAAACTGGCCTCTTTCCTAAAGTTATAAGTATCCGGAAAGAAATAACCTTCTAAAGGATAGTATATATCTTTATTTAAGATATCTTCACTGATAAACCAATAATTAGTAATTAGCTCACTTAAGAACTCTTTATCCGTTAATAAAGCATTTACCTCATCCGTACTATAGTTAAAATTCTTTGCTATCATATCAACATAGTAAGGTATTCTTTTGCCTTCAACAAAAGTAACAGTAATCTCATCATCAATAACTTTCCCATCTTTAAAAGACTTTAAAATCTCTTTCGTCGACATTGTTTTATTAAGTTCATAAATGCCAGCCTGAATATTTGTTATTTTATTTAACTTCATATATATTTTAGCCGCTGTTACATTCTTAATTAAGCCACTGTCTTTTAAAGATTCTAGGACCTCGTTAGAAGTTGTTTTATAAGGTATTTCAAAAGTAATACTAGTTGTATCTTTACTTACCGGACTTAACATAACATTATAAGTTATTAAAGCTCCTAAAATAAAGATAACAATTATTCCGCCAATTATACTAACTATCTTAATTATTTTTTGTTTAGACATTTTTTTCTTCTTCCATTTTCTTTTGAATAGATTCTAAAATATTAAAAATCAAATTCCATTCTTTTTCTGTTTCTATAGGATAAAGATTCATATCCTTACCAGTTGCATCATAAATAGAAGCATAAACTTTTTCTTTACCGTCTTCATCTTTTTCATGATTAGTATATACTATATAACTTTTTTTAGTTTCTTCACTATCAAAGGTAAATAAAGGGTCAAATAAGCATTCTTCACCTTTATCATTTATTAATTTAATTTTATTATTTTTCATTATTATTCCTTTTCTTTAAATAAGTATCAAGTATAATCATCGCTGCTGTTACATCAATTACATTTTTTCTTTTTTTACGTGACATATCATTAGCCAGTAAAATATTAGTAGCTTCCACCGTGCTTAATCTTTCATCAATAAAATTAATGGGAACATCAACGTATTTTTCTAAAACCTTTTTAAAGTTTTTGCTTCTTTCAGTAGCAAAGCCACACGTATTATTCATGTTTTTAGGAAGTCCTAAAGCTATTTCGCTTACATCTTCCTTTTTTACGATATCTGCTACTTCTAAAGCTAACTTATCATATTCTTCATTATTATATCTTAATAATTTATAAGGATTAGCTATAATACCTGTTCTAGAAATTGCTACTCCTAAAGTTTTTGTTCCTAAATCTAGTCCTAATATTGTCATACTCACCTCAAAATTAACAACTTATATTTATTAATTTTTTTCTATTATCACTTCATTAATATAACTATTTTTCTTCTGGATTATTCTTTTTATAATCATATATTTTCTTTTTAAAATTTTTTATACTATATGATTTATAAATAAAGTAAATGCCAAAGATAAATAAGGCTAATGTTATTAAATACATTGGCCACGCTTCTTTTTTATAAATATTAAAAAGAAGATAAATAAGGCCTAGAGCTAAACATAAAATTCCTTCTATCCTTATTTTTTTGGACTGATGTTTAATAAACTTTCCTTCCTCTGTTTCAAAGTAATTATTAATTACTTCTTTTTCTTTTTTCATAAAACCACCGACCTCATTATACCATACGTTCTTTTAAATGCAAAGTAAGCAAGCATTAAAAGTTAGGTAGGTATTTATTATAACCAAAAGAAAGCAAAATAAAAAGTCCGTTTATCGGACCTTAATATCAAAATTGGTGACCTGTACGGGATTTGAACCCATGTATGTATGCGTGAAAGGCATATGTGTTAACCGCTTCACCAACAGGCCAGTAAAATAAAATGGTGGGCCTGGGGGGACTTGAACCTCCGACCTCACGCTTATCAGGCGTGCGCTCTAACCAGCTGAGCTACAAGCCCATTTCCTTGCTGACTTCTTAATTTTACTAAATATCGTTTCGTTTTGCAACTGTTTTTTGCAATTTTTAGTAAATTTTTTTATAAGTTAGCTAATTTTTATCTTTTTAAGGCATAATTTTACTATTTGATAACTTTAAAGCCGGTTTTTAGGGCTATTTTTTCTCTGATAATTTTTCTTTTTCAAATAAATAATTTTTCTAAGTTTAACTTTTTCTAAATTTTTTTTCAATATCATTTAGAAAATTTAATTTACGCTGCTATTTTTTATGATTATTTCAAAATATTTCATATACTTTACTATGAATAATGAAAAAATAAATACGATAAAAAGAATTAATATTGAATCTTTTATCTGGGTAGTCTATATTTTTTTAGTATGTTTTAATCTTTATTCTAATTACCTAGAAAAACTATACTTAGAAACTAATAAACGCTTTTATAAGCAAAAGTTCCGTCAAATTAATAAAATAGTTCTCAGTGTTATTTTAATTATCTATATTTACTTTGCCTACCTTGCTTTTAAAGATGAAACTACACTTACTAGGTATAAAAATAATGACCCCAAGAAAAAAAGACTAACTGACTTAGTATTTATTGCTAGTATTCTTTTTCTTATTGGTGGTGTTATTAGTCTTTATGTTGCCACTAAAAGTGATGATTTTGATGAAGAACTACCTTTACTTTAAGTAGCATAGCGATAGCTCTTATTATTTTCTAAAGTTTTACCATTTTTAGAAAATAAGGTAGATACAGTTACTACTTTATAATTATTTTCTTTTAAATAAGGCAAGATAAGCTCTAATGCTTTATAAGTTGTCAAATAAGTATCATGCATTAAAATAATATTATTTTCTTCAATACTATTAATTAAACGTTCATAAATTTTCTTAGCATCTCTAAGCTTCCAATCTAAGGTATCATTATTCCATAAAATATAAGGTCCTAGTTTTAAGTTTCTAATATTATTATTAATATTTCCATAAGGCGGACGCACTAAAGTTGGTGTATACCCCGTTAAATTATAAACATATTTTTTACTTTTAGTAATTTCTTCTTCTAGAGCTTCTGTTTTTAATCTCGTAAATGATTTATGTGAAAATCCGTGAACACCAATTTCATTGCCGTTATTTATGCTTTCTTTTAAAATATCTTTATAATCAACATTTAGTTTGTTACCTAAGACAAAAAAGGTCGCATTATATTCATATTTCTTTAACAAATCTACTATTTCTTTAGTAAACCCACTCGGCCCGTCATCAAAAGTTAAAGCTACATACTTCATCTTTGCTTCATCACTATTATTAAGTTTATTATCGTTATTTCCTTCTTTTTGAGTATCCGTATTTAAAGAATTTTCATTATCTTTATTATTTTTATCATCCTTATCATCGATAGTCTTATCTTCTTTATCACTTAACTTAGTATCAGTATTAATACTATCTAAATCATAATTAGTATTATATGCCCTACTTTCCCTTATATTTAAAGGAATAACTATAAGTAAAAGACCTAAAAAAAGACATATTAGAGTATAACCAGTATTATTTTTCATAAACTTCACCAATTCTAGTATGTCCTTCTTTTTAAAAATTATAAGTTTAAAAAATTAACCCTTAATTTTTAGAGTTAATTAATTTTAAAGCCTTATCATTTTTTGCTTTCTCTACTCCTAAATGCATATTAGGTTCGATTAAAATTTTGCAAAATTTGTGGTCTAAAGTAAACAAATAAATAATACTATAATCGCCACAATCTAAATCTAGTCCCCAAAGGTCGGCATAGTAATCTCTTAAAACATTAATAACGGTTCTGTAATCAACACTAGTAAGCTTACGATTACTAATATTTCTTAGATAAAAAACAGTCTCATCGTCACTACTCGATAAAACAAAGTCATCGGTTTTATAAACATCATTAAATAAACGAAATTTTGTTTTTAAATCAATAATCGAATTTTCAATAAAAGTTGGTCTTAATTCAATTATATCTATATTATTTTTTAAGTAAGGAGCTACACTTTGAATGCTTTCCGGGACATTAAATAAATAATATTTTTTACACTTGCAATTACCTAATCCAAAATAATAGTAATTACCTTTAAAATCGCTAATATTAAATCGTAAATAACCTAATAATAATTCTTTTTTTAATGTAGCAACATCTCTTTTACTATTTTCTACTTCTAACATATATTGCATTAAATCACCTAATAATATATATGTTACTTTTCCAATTTAATACTTAACTTAAAGATTCAAATTTTTTAATACTTTCGTAAATACTATTTATAGCTTTATACTTATTAAAATCATTTAAATATTCTTTTAATATTTGTTTTCCTGTATTAGCACCCTTAACCTTTATATTTTCAAAACTTTTTTCTAAGGCATTACTTACAAAGCGAATAGATTCTTCATCAGTTATAAAAGTCTTAGTTTCTACTTGCATAATACCTAGTTTACTAACCTTTTTTAAACGTCCAAACATAAAATTATCTAAATTTCTTTTTAATTTAGGTGTATTATAATCTTCATAAATTAAAATAGCTAGTACTAATTCTTTTATTTCTTTATCATAATTAGAAAGAATATCATTATACTTTAACTTATACTTAGCATAACTACTAATAATATAGTTCTTATCTTGCAAGGCATTATGAGTCTTATCTTTATCATTTACTTTAATAAGTTCACCTACTAAGTTATATAAATAAATTAAAATAATAAACCAAATAATCGTTTTAACCATTTCTATATTAGGTAAAATACTACTTACTTTACTAAATAAATAATTTTCTAAAAGAACACTAAAAACTATTAAAACAATATATCTTTTTAAAAAGTAATTAATATTAAAACTGGCTTTATTATCTCTTAGAGTATAGTTATAAAATAATTCCATAAAGAATTCAAATACTATCACAATAAAGATATAATTATAAGTTAAATTATGTAATTCTAAATAAGAAGCACAAATAAATAGATAAAAAATAGGAAATAATAAATTATCTTTCTTCTTAAATTTTAAAAAGTTAGTTAAGAAAAAAAGAATTAATGCCATTAAAAAATAATAAAATATAAGTATTAACATCCCAATCACCTTGCTAATTATTATAAAGATATTTTCATAAATTACAAGAAAATTCGTTCTTATTTGACTTTTATTTTTTAAAATTTTAAACATTAAAAAAAGCATTAAGGCTTACCTTATAAAAGTTTTATCTACTTTAATGCTTATTATTTAACAATCTTATGGGTTCTAATGCCAACATAATTAGGTAATTCTTTAATGTCTTTAAAGACACTAGCTGATACTTTCTTGTCCATTGATGTTACAATCCAGCCCTCAATATAATGTGGTGGAATAATGGTTAAAGGAAACATATGATATTTAATACTATCTAAAATACGTTCATTAACTAATTCTGGAAAGAACTTCTTTGCATTAATAGCGGCCTCTTTACCATGAACGAAACCATGTAATTCTGTAATTTTTTTATGTTTTTTAAAGTATCTAGTTAAATACGTTGGGTCAAGTTCATATAATTCTTTACTATATTGCCATGCTTGCGGATAAAAATCATGAAGTAACCCGGCGATAGTCGCATCATACACATTTAAATTATAAAATTTAGCTACTAAAAATGATTTAAAAGACACCATTATTGAGTGTTCCCACACCGATGACTCATGATGTAAAAACAACTTACGACGTTGAAACTCATCACTTAAAAGAATAGGCTCAACCATTTTATACCATTCATTAAAATACGTACATTTATTAATTATTTCTAAATCATCATAAACATTAAGATTATAATACTTTTCTTTCATAATTTTTCCAACTCCTCTATTGCTTCTTTTAAAGTAGAAACCGCTACTATCTTAATATTATAATTATTGTCATTGGCAACTTTTACAGCTTCTTCATAGTTTTCTTTAGGGCATAAAAAGATATCTGCTTTATTTTTAACGGCACCAATTAACTTATATTTAACCCCACCGATTTTGCCAACATTACCATCAACATCAATCGTACCAGTACCAATTATTTTTTTACCCTTACTAATATCTTCGGAAACTAATGAATTATAAATACTTAGGGACATCATAAGTCCACCCGAAGGTCCCGACTCATTAGACTTAATTTTTATTTCTACCTCTGGACTTGTTGTAACATCATAAACATCAGTTAAAGATATACCGAGAATCTTACGTCCTTCTACTTCATAAACACTAGAACTAACAGTAATAAGCTTTTCATTACGCATTACTTCGATATTCATTTTGGTTCCGATTTCTTTAGTAGCTACTACATTTCTTATATCTTCTAAGTTATTAACAGTTATTCCATCAACACTTTTAATTTCATCAAATAACTTAAGTTCCGTATCACTACTATCTAAATAAGTAATAATATGATGAACATCATCGATATTATAAGTACCACTAGCTTCTTTAAAAGCTGCTATCTTAGCATTACTAGCAGCCTCTTCCATACTTATTTTATCTCTTTTTTCAGCATCTTTCAAAGTTTCATCATCATATTTAACTTTATCCTTACTTATTAAGTCCCAATTCTTATTTAAATAACTTATACCAATAAATATCGGACTTGCTTTAACAACACTAACATAAGCCATACCAAAAGTACCACTAGTTTTATTATCAGTATCTGCATCTAATCGTGTTCCTAAATCTATATAACTACCTGGTGTATAAATTAAATATGGTGTATCAACAAAAAACAGTAAAAGAACTACAATCCAAGTAATAAAGAATCCTATATTTTCACGTATGATTTTTTTTATATTTGCATAATATTTATTAATCAAATAAATCACCTTATTTAATTATATCAAAAAAGGATATGGATATGAAAAAAAATATAACAATAATTAGTCTATCTTTACTATTAGTTTACTTATTATTTACAAATAATACTATCGTTAGTACTTCTATTCTTAATTCTTGTCATCTTTTCTTAACAAAAGTCTTCATATCTCTTTTTCCTATGTATATTATAAGCAAAATTTTAATAAATTACAATTTTCCTTATTATCTTTTTAAATTAACTAAGTCTCATTACTTATATTTATTTATCATGAGTATTTTAAGTGGTACTCCTAATAATGCTGTAATTATTAAAGATTTACTAGATAAAAAAGTTATTGATAGTACTACTGCTAATAAATATATTATGTGTAATTTCTTTATTAATCCCTTATTTTTATATACTATGTTAAGAAATTTCTTAGATTTAAAAACCACTATCTTAATTATTAGTATTAGTTACTCTAGTAATATTATTATTTATCATTTTTTTAAAAATAAACAAAAAAGTCCTTTATTTAAAACTAAAGAACTTAGTATGTCTGAACTTCTGGTTAAAGAAGTAAGTAATGCTACCCATATTTTTTTAAATGTTTTAGGTATGATTATTATTTTCAATTTAATATCTTTACTTATTATTCCTGAGTTTAAGGCTTTTACTGGCCTTATTGAAGTAACTAATGGTCTTTCTTTTTTAAATTTATCTCCTTTATCCACTTATCTTAAAGCTTTTTTAAGTATCATATTTATTAATTTTGGTGGTTTATGTATCTTAATGCAAGTTAAAACTATTATAAATAATAGTGATATTAAGCTTACAAACTATCTTTATGGTCGATTTTATGCTACTTTTATAAGTACTTTTCTCTTTTTAATTATAAGTCTAATTATTTAGAAAGTAACCTTCTACTTTAATTTTATAATTAGCATAGTAATCCGTCATACTAGCCGATTTAGGAATAAATAATTTTAGTTCATAAGTATCTGTTGATTCTTTAATAATCTCTTTATCAATTATCGTATAGCAACCACTTTCATAAGAAAAGCTGCTTAAATTCTTAATACTAGTATTATTTATATTAAGACGTATTTTAGGACTTTCTTTGCCACATAAAAGTAGGCGATAATTACTGGTATAATTATTATTAGTTACTCCTACGATATTTCCTTGTTCTTTTAACGATTCAACATCAGTAATCTTATCTAAATCTTTCTTAATCGTATCTTGTAAATCTACTATTAAACCATTAGTCGTATAAAAAGTATGTACACTACTTTTATAAATATAAGTTCCAATATTAATAGCTAAAATAATAATTATTAAAACTACTACTAAAGCCTTCATAAGTTCCATTAAGATATAATTATTTAATATTTTTTCATAAATAAATTGCATATATAAAGCCTAGAATCTATTCTAGAAACCCTTTCTTTTTATTCTTTTTTAGTTTTTAATTAGTTTGCCACTACACCCACAACGTAGTCTTTATAACTTTCGGTAATTAAAATATTATAAAACTTATTATGTTCTAATCTTTCTTTAACATTTACTTTAAGATAAGTAGAAGTATGACCAACTGAGCCATAATCATTTATTTCTTCGATTAAGACTGGAAAAACTTTACCTATTTGTTCTTTATTGTAGTTTTCCTCTAAAGTATCAGAAAGTAGAATTAAACGTTTTGCTCTTTCTTTTCTAATATTTACTGGTACTTGATTTTCCATTTTACTAGCAGCAGTGCCTGTACGTTCTGAATAAGGAAAAGTATGGACTTTAGTAAAGCCAATTTGTTTTACAAAGTCTAAACATTCTTGGAAGTCTTCTTCGGTTTCTCCTGGGAATCCCGTTATAACATCTGTAGTAATATTTATATCCGGAATACAGCTTCTTATTTCTTCAATTTTAGCTAGAAATTCTTGCTTGTTATATTTTCTATTCATTAGTTTTAAAATCTTATCACTACCTGATTGTAAAGGAATATGCATGTGATGACAAACTTTTTTATTAGTTTTTAACATATTCATAAATTTTTCATCAAGTTCAGTTACTTCGATACTAGAAATACGAATGTTTTCTAAGCCTTCTATTTTCGACATAGCATCAATTAAATCGGTTAAATCATGATTTGTTCCCCTACCATATGAACCCGTATGAATACCTGTCAAAACGATTTCTTTATGACCATTATTAACTAAAGTTTCAGCTTCTTTTAAGGCTGTATCAAAATTTTTACTACGAATATTACCACGCATATAAGGAATTATACAGTATGTACAAAAGTTATTGCACCCGTCTTGTACTTTAATAAATCCTCTTGTATGACTCGTGAATTCATCTACTTGCATATCTTCAAACTCTAAATCTCTAGTACCTGCAAAATAAGTATAAGGTGTCTTATTAATTAAGTAATCATTAATTAACTCTACAATTTTAGATTTTCCTGTATTACCAATTAAAATATCGATATCTAAGTCTTTTAAATCAGCTTGATGATTTTCAGCCGAACAACCACAAACTACTAAAATACATTCTGGATTTTCTCTTTTAGCATGACGAATAAGCTTTCTAGACTTACTATCAGCCATATTAGTAACTGAGCAAGTATTAATGATAACAATATCACTGGCCTTATCTTCTTCGCTTAAATTTTGATATCCTGCCTTAATTAATTTTTCTTGCATTACTTCTGATTCATAAGTATTAACCTTACATCCTAAAGTTATTATTTTAAAAGTCATATTATAAACACTCCAAACTACCGGTATTATAGCAAACATTAAACATAGAGTAAACAAAAAGATGCTACATTTTTATGCAACATCCATTTATTTAATATACTTATTTTTAGCTAATATTGTGGATAATTAAATTATCTATTTTCTTTAGTATACTTAGGAACAAGTCTTAAAGTCTTGCCTTTTTTCTTATCATATTCTAAAGTTGGCAATGTCTCATTATTTTCTTGAGCATTCTTATACGCCATTATAAAATTTCTATATCTTTTTAATTCTGATAACTCAGCATTTTTAGTTATTTTACTAAAGCTACTTGGACTAACCTTATTGTTTTTAGTAGCAATTTCAACTTGCGGATGACCCATTTCTCTACTAACGGTCATTATATCATTAAGAGTATCTTCTTTCTGATTTTCGTACTTAGTTTGCCACTTTTCCGTCATTTTTTTGACTCTTAAAAAAGAATAGCGTTCAGATAAAATTACACTAACAATTATACCACTTTCAACAAAAAATATTGGTCCTAAAACAGAAGTACTTGTTATTCCGGAAAATAAAGCAAGAACATTTAATAAAGAAAGCGATAGTATTGCACTAGGAATATTTTCTTTAATTTTTATTACATCTTCCATTTTTTTAGAACTATCAAACTCCTCTTCACGTCTTTTTATAATTCTAGCCTTTCTTTTTTTCTCGGGTACAAAAGAATCAATCAAACTTTCAAATTTCTTGTCAATCTTTCTAGCAAAATTTGACAATTTTTTAATGCCGATAGCTTCATAAAACTTTATTTCTCTTTCTTCTCTTTTTTTCATATCAATCACCTCTCTAGTTGCACTATTTTACAAGAAATGAACTTGCTAGTCAATATCCTTTTGCCTATCTTCCATAGCTTTTTTAGAATACTTGCACCCACAGAAATTTTGACGATATAAATTGTACTCTTTAGAAAGTTCAATACTTTTCTTATAACCATTTTGTTTCTTAAAATCACTAGGTAAATAAGAAATACCAACTTTTTTACTAATAGCATAACCAATTCTATTTAGAACTTGACTATCCTTTAGAGGGCTTAAAGTAAGAGTTGTAGCAAAATAATCATAGCCTAATTTCCTAGCTTTCCTAGCTGTATATTCCATTCTTAAATCATAACATTTTAAACATCTTTTACCACGTTCTGGTTCATCTTCTAACCCCTTAGCAATAGCTAAAAACTTATCATTATCATAATCACAATTAATAATATCTAACTTATTAGTACTAGGATATTCTTTAATAAATCTTATCTCTTCATTTTTTCTTTTAATGTACTCTTCTACCGGTTCAATATTAGGATTGTAATAAAGAATGGTTATATCAAAATAAGGTGTTAATTTTTCAATACAAGCACTACTACAAGGAGCACAACAAGAATGTAATAGTAACTTTTTAGGACCCTTAAACTCACTTATTATTTTAAACATTTCTTTATCATAATTAATTTTCTCGTTCATCTGTTATACTATCTTTCTTTTGAAATACGACGTTACTAGTACCTGAATCAAAATTATAAGTACCAACTACATCTTTACCATAAGTATCAATAGTTTTACTAACTACTTGTAAATAATTATTAAATTTATCAATATTAATGGTATTAACGATAGCTATATTATCATCATTCATATAAAAAGTAAATCTTTTATCATCTATTGTTTTACCTTCACCACTTACAGTTTTTGAATACTCTATTTCACTTATCATATTTAATATATTAGTATCAATCTTATTTAAAGCTTTAACTAGTAATTCTCTTATATTATCATCAATGTCACTTTTTAAAGTAGGCATTGTTATTTTCTTAATTTCTACATTTTCATAAACATTATTCATATTAGTTACTATTTTATTTGTATTTTCTAAATACATAAGTGGTATTTCCTCAGTTACTACTATTTTAATAGTACCTGTTAAATACTTAGTAACTTTAACATCACTTATTAACGGAATTTCTTTAATATCTTTTTCAATATTTCTTTTTTTAATGTCTTTATAATATTGATACTCTCTTAAATTAGTCTTTTTAATAATCGTACTATCAGTAATTAAACTATTACCCGTAATTAAGACATTACTTACTTTTAAATTTAATAAATAAGTTATAAAGATGCCAATAATTGTTAAGAAAATAAGAAGTCCTAGAAATCTTTTTTTATTTAATTTTCTCTTAGTTTTCTTTTGCATTACTATCCCACTTTACTATTTCTTGTTCAGTAACTAAATCTATTTCATAATTTTTCTTAATTGTTTCTTTTACTAAGTTTATTAAATCGATAATATTTTTAGCCGTTGCACCACCGTTATTGACAATAAAATTAGCATGTTTACTTGATATTAAAGCCCCACCAATAAGCGTATTTTTAAGACCACTTTCTTCGATTAATTTTCCGGCTGGCATTTCTTTAGAAGGGTTACGGAAAACACTTCCGGCTGAAGGATAACTTAAAGGTTGGCTTGCCAAACGACGTTTTAGGCGGTCATTAATTAGTTCTTGGGATTTACTACTATCGCCTTTATTTAATTTAAGATGAGCCGCAATAATAATATATTGACGTTTACCTTGAAAAAAAGTCCTACGATAATCATTAAATACTTTATCAGCTTTTATATGTTCTATTTTACCATTATGTAAAACAATTATTTCTTGCAAATAATGGTAAATATCATCATTATAAGCTCCACAATTACCGTATATTCCACCTCCTAAAGTACCAGGAATACCACTTGCCCACTCAAGACCTGCTAAATTATTTTTAACAGCAAACTTAACTAATTTAGGCATCATTATACCACTGTAAGCAATAATATCAGTATCTCCTACTAATTCAATGCTATTTAAATTTTTCATATTAATAACAATACCTGAAAAATAACCGTCTAAGATAACATTAGAACCATTGCCTAAAACAAAATACTTAACATCATTATGCAAGCAATAGCTAATAATTTCTTGGATTTCTTTAACACTTTTAGGTAAAGCCATATACTTACAAGTAGCCTCAATCCGATAAGTATTATATTCCTTTAAGTTAACATTTTCTAAAATCTCACATTTCAAATTCATTTTTTTATCAATTCCTTAATCGCATCATAAATTATTTTTGTACTATCTAAAGTACTAATTTTACTTAAATTATTTTTTATTTTTATTTGTTTTTCTTTATTATATAGTAATTCATTAACATTCTTCGTAATATTTTCTGTTGATAAGTCTTTTTCTTCTAACATTACTGCAAGCCCTGCTTCTTTTAGGGAAAGAGCATTATAATACTGGTGATTATTAGCAACATAAGGGCTAGGAATAAAAATAGTTGGTACTTTAAGACTTAATACCTCAGCAATAGTAGAAGCCCCAGCACGCGCTACCAAAACATCGGTCGATTTTAAAAGACCAGATAAATTATCTAAGTAAGGGACAACTAAAACATTACTAGGATATTTTTCTTTAGTAAAATCTTCATATAAGCTCTTACCCGTAATATAAACCACTTGATAGTCTTTACCTTCCGAAGTTTTTAAGTAACCTTGCATTGCCTTATTAACAGTTTCTGAGCCTAAAGAACCACAGACAACCACAACAAGAGGCTTATCTTCTTTTAAACCTAAACTACTCTTAGTAATCTTTGATGTATTAATGGCTCTAATTCCAGTTGGATTTCCCGTATATAATACTTTCTTATTAGGAAAATATTTAGCACTTTCTTTAAAAGAAACCCCAATAATATCAGCATACTTACTAATCATCTTATTAGTTTTACCAGGAATTGCATTTTGTTCATGAATAAACGTTTTAATATGCATCTTATGAGCCGTACTTAAAACAGGATAAGTTACATACCCCCCTATTCCCAAAACAACATCTGGCTTAAATTCTAAGATTTTCTTTTTAATTTCTTTTTTAGCTTTTAAGATTAAAAAAACATCTTTTATATCTTTAAAAATATTTTTAGATAATCCATAAATCTCAATTCCATAATAAGGAATCCCATTTTTTGGAACAATATCCTTTTCCATTCGATTTTTAGTTCCTATATATAAAACTTCTAAATTTTTATCATATTTTTTAAATCCTTCAATAATGGATAAAGCCGGATAAATATGACCGCCAGTTCCCCCAGCACTGATTAGTATTTTCAAAATTAATCACCCACTCTTAGTACATTATACTACACTTTAAATCTTTTAAGAAGCAATTAGCTTAAGTTTTATTTACTTGACACATCAATATTAGAAAAAAATTAAAAGCAACATCGCGTTGCCTTAATTTAAAAACCATTAATAATTTATATCATTAGAAGTACTATCTTGATTTTGGCTATCTTCACTTGTATTATCTTGATTTATACTATCTGAGTTATCTAAATTACTATCACTATTAGTATTATCATCTAAATTTGTATCATCGCCATTAGAATCAGCATCATCACTAACATCAGCTATTCTACCGTCATAATAAACACGAACATTACTAATACCACTAATTAAAACATCAAAATACTCATCAGATTCTTCGACACTAACATCATCTGGTTTATTAACCTTAATAGATGAAGATAACACGGTATCAGTAGCACTATCATAAATATATAAAGTATTATTATTTATTAATAGTAAAATATCTTTATAAAAATATACTTTATCAAAATACATATTTAATAAGTTATTTCCTTGATAATCTGATAAGTAATAACTATTATCTTTATATAATGCAATAGCTCTCGTACTAAAATCATAAATTGGATTAGTAAAAGTAGTACTTAAAATATTATCCTCAGCATCTATAAGTAACCATTCATTATTTCTTAAAACAACAAATGCAGTAGAATCTAACTTACCGTCAGTTATATGATTAGCAAGCCCTATAAAATCATATTCTTCGGTTAATACTTTACGAACAGTTTGATTAATATAAAATACAGTATATTTTCCGGTATCAGTAACGCCAATATAATAGTCGCCATTAATACCTATACCATAATTATTTAAACCGGTTACATTTATTTTGCTACCACTACTCTTATTATAAATAATAGTCTTAGGATGTTCATTTAAGTTAGCATAGTTAAAAGTAGTTGGTGTATCCATTAAAAAGGCATATTGATTATTAGCACCCGCAGTTAAGTAATTATTATTTCCTTTATAATAATTTAAAGAGTACAAAGAATCCCCAACATAATTATAAGCATAATCACAATACCCAGTCTTATTTTCGCAAGTATAACAACTACCGTCAACAAGCTTTAAATCGCAAGTATCTTTATCTTTGGAATTTGGATATAAAACATGACCATAAGTACTAAGAACTGCTAAGGGTAAGGCTATAATCGTTAAAATTATAGCCATAATTAAAGTTAATTTATTATTCTTGGGTTTCATTATCATCACCATTAATACTAGGATTTGGTTTTACATCTAAACTACTATCATTTTTAGGGATACTATAAGTATAACTTACTTTCGTACCGTCTTCTTTGGTAATATTTAATATAGCCGTATTACCATTAATACTTACACTTAACATATTATATATTTTAAATATATCCCCAGTAGTTTCTAACTTTATTTCTTCATTATTAATAATTGTATTATTATAAGTACTTAAATAAACCATGTTATCATCATCAACCGCAATATATAAAGACTCACCTACTAATTTAATTACTTTATAAGACTTATTTGTTGTTTTCTTAGGATTATCACTACCGTCATCACTATAAATATCAAATTTATCATTATTCTTAATAACAAAGTATTTTCCACTAAAATCATAAATTTTAGAATCAAGAGTTATACTTGAAGAATCATTATTAAATAAGATTTGGTACTTATTATTTTTAGCTACTTCGATATAAGAGCCAATACGTTCCATACGGTCATAAACAAAATCATAAGTCTTAGTTATCCCATTATTATTAACATTAATAACCCCAAATTTATCACTCTTATTTTTAACAATAATATTATCTATAGCATTTACAAATGTTATATCTTCACTATCTTGTAAACTAGAAACATGCTTATAAGTAGCTAAAACTTGCTTTTTATATAAATCATAAACTTTAACTTCACCATCTAGATAATTAATATCATCGGTTATAAAGACATATCTATTATCTACTATTGGTATAAACTTGCTACTAGCACCGACATCATTATTTTTAAAGTTTTCACTAAATGAGTAATTATGAGCAACAGCGCACATTCTAATTTCTTCGGCTTCATTAAAATTATCTTTATTAGTACATACATAACTGCCTAAAAGATTAGTTTTTTCTTCATCACTATAGAAGTATAAAATACCATCAAAACTACTATAATATTTTTGCTTTAATGATGCCTTACCGTCTAAAAGACTTAAACCTTTTTCTTCAACATCATTATTATTTTTTAAAAATATTGTTAAAGTATTATTATTAACATTTACTTTATAAGCATAAGTACTAGCCTTTAAAACACCTTCTTTAGTATAAGTATTAAGACCACTATAAGATTCATTAGCTAAATTATATCCCACTTCATTATACTTATTTTTATCATAATCTCTAATATATAAAGAGCCGTCAGTTACAAGTCCAACATACTCACTATTTATAATACTAATATAGTTATAATCAGTATATATTTCATTATTATCATAATCAACTAAGTTATAAGTATTACCATTTTTAACAACTAAATGTTTATCATCATAATCATAAATAGGTTTAGAAATTATCTTTGTCAAAGCTTTATCACTTAAATTTATTAAGTAATACTTACTTCCTTTTTGAGCTACCAAAGTATTATCTTTTTTCTCTAAAGAAGTTAAATTATCATAAGTAAAGTTAATAATTGTTTCTAAATCATTACTTGTAATTCTAACTACGCCAAACTTATCTTCTTCATTTTCTAAAACAACATAATCATTTCCTAAAGACTCATAATATTTTATTTTTTTATAGTTGCCAACTACTTTATTTTCTAAAATATCATATAGTTTTATTGTATCTTTATCGCCATCATTTACAAAAACAAAACGGTTATGGAAAACTTCACTTCGAAATTGAACATTAGTATTATCTTCATAAATATTCTTTGTAACATTAACATCATCTAAATCATTAGAAGTATAAGAAACATAGCATTTATTTTCATCTTTTTCTTGACATTCATAAGTACCAATTTCGGTCTTTTGGTCATTTAAGAATACTAAAGTTCCATCTTCATAGCGGTAGTTACCTTTATCAATAACAATAGTTTCTTTTGACTCCGGTGTTGGCTCTTCTTTAGTTTTTGGTAAAATTAAATAAACTATTAAACAAATAATTAGTAAAACAATTACACCAGTTACACTTATAATAATTATTTTTTGCTTTTTAGTTAGTGTTCTTTTCTTTTTAGTTTTATCGTTAGTTAAAGAGTCTTTCGTATCAGCATCTTTATTAGCTAGTAAATCCTTATCTTCACTACTCTTTAACTTATTATCTTCTTTATCTTCATCTTCCTCTAAGTTTAAACCAGCAAAAATATCATCATCAGTTGCCTCATTATCATCACTAATACTATCTACATCTTTATTTTTATCTTCTTCATCAAAGTTAATAACATCATCATCAAAAAAACTTTCTTCTGTTAACTCGTTATTTGCATTATCAAAAAAATCTGAATCATCTTTTTTAGTAGTCGTATTATCTAAATTACTTAAATCATCAAGACTACGGGTATTAACATTGTTTTTATCTTCATTCATAAAATTACACCTCTTATTTTACATTTTAATTTTAGCATTTTTAGCTTGCCATAGCAACTTTTATTTTTTGTAAACTAAACTTTATATTCTAATTGTTAAAAATATCTTCATCTACTATATAATAAATATCATCTTGGTAAGGAAAGTTTTCTTTTATAACCCCATAACTAAAGACTTCTAATTTTCTATTTTGAAAATAACTAATTAAATTAGCCGTGATTGTCTTATCTAAAAGAACAATAAAATCATATTCGTTATAAGAGTTTTCAGAATTAAAAAGATAATTTAATATTCCACATTTATACTTAACCGTTAATTGTAATAGCTTTTTTATCGGTTCTTTATAAAAACTCATTACATAAATATTTTTAGAAGAATACTTAAGTAGTAAAGAATTTAATTTATTAATATCAATATCTCTTTCTTTAATTTCTAATAGAATTATTTTATCAGTTTCTAGTTTTAAAACATCTTCTAAAAGACATATATCTTTACTTAAATCCTGATACATGGTTTTATTAATAAGATTAGTGTTATAAAAGAAATCATGGACAACTACAAACTCTTTATCTTTGGTTGTTCTAATATCTAGTTCAAAGCCTTGATACTTATTATCATTTATTGCTTCCTTAAAAGCTGCTAAAGTATTTTCTTTAAAGTTTTTTCCTACTTTACCGCGATGCGCTATAAACATTCTATCACCTAAAATATAGTACGTAGGATTTTTAAAATTTATGCCAAAATAAAAGAAGTATTATCACTAAATAATTTTAATGACAATACTATCCATAATATAAATATATTTTTCTGGTATTTTTAAATAATTATCTTCTAAAATAAGTAATCCTTCTTTAATCAAGTTTTTAATATTAGGGTAAGCATCTATTAAAGAAACATGATATTTTTTATCAAAAGTATCTAAATTAATGCCTTTTAAAAGTCTTAAACCGAGCATTATTTCATTATCCATTTCTTCTTGTTTACTTAAAAGATTCTTATTAAGACAAAACTCCCCTTTTAAATAAGAAGTAATGCTTCTTGTATTTTCATAACGAATATTGCCAATATATCCCGAAGCTCCACAGCCAAAACCATAATATTCCTGATTTAGCCAATAAGTGGTATTATGTTTTGACTCCAAACCTTCTTTTGCAAAGTTAGAAACCTCATAATGATTATAACCATGTTTTTTTAAAGTTTTTACAATATAATTATACATTTTAGCATCTTTTTCTTCTTTAATATTCTTATACCCTTTATTATAAAGAACCGTATTTTTTTCTAAAATTAAAGAATATGTACTAATATGTTCAGGATTTAGTTTTAAAATCTTATGAATATCTTGTTTCAAAGTAAACATCGATTCTTTCGGAAGCGCATAAATTAAGTCAACATTTATATTATTAAATTCCAAATTTCTTGCTAAATTTATCTTTGCTTGACAATCCTTATATAAAGCCTTGCGGTTCATTAGTTTTAAGATTTTTTTATTAAATGATTCAATGCCAATACTTAAACGATTAACCCCATTTTCTTTTAAAATTTGTAAAAGTTCTAAAGAAATATCTTCAATATTACATTCAAAGCTAAACTCGTAATTTCTAGTTTTCTTAAATAATTTAGTTATTCTAAATAATTCTTTTAACTCTAGTGTATCTAAGGAAGAAGGAGTACCACCACCAATATAAATAGTACTTATTAATTCGTTATTATATTGACTAATAATTTCTTTTTCTAGCATTTTTAAATAATCAGTCGTAAATTTTTTATTATAATAAACCTTACAAAAATCACAATAACTACATATTGACTTGCAAAACGGAATATGAATATAAACAGCGTGCATTACATCACCTACTTTTCTTTTTAATTATTAATGTGCTGATGAACCTCAGGTGTATTATCATCTAAAGCCTTAAATATATAGCCTTGATTTTTAGCATAAATAATCATATTTTCTAAACTATTTGCCGTATAAGATTTAATATCATGTAATAAAACTACATTAATTTTATTGTATGAAATAGTATCTTTAAAATATTTTAAAACACATGCATTTTTATCTGTAACCTTCCTACTAGCACAAGCCCCTGCATCTTCAACTAAGCTATTCCAATCGTAATAACGATATCCTTCTTCCTTAACCTTACTAGCAAGAGTGGTCATAATACCTTTACAACGACTCCTAGAAATAGTATTAGAGCTGCCGCCTGGAAATCTTATATATTTAGCTCTAACTCCTGTAATTCTAGTAACTCTATCTTGAACTTTATTTAAATCAGCAAAGTAAGCATCAACTGATTTATAAATATCATAATTATGCGATGCCGTATGTAACCCAACCGTGTGACCTTCATTATATTCTCTTAAAATATCTTCATCAGACCCACCATTAGTAACAAAGAAGGTTGCTTTAATATCATACTTTTTTAAAATATCTAAAATTTGATTAGTATAAGCTCCTGGACCGTCATCAAAAGTTAAATAAATTACTCCCTTAGTATCAGTCTCATTAACAACATAAACCGTTCTTTTAACTACCGTTTCATTTTTGTTATCACTAACTTTATAAGTTACCGTATAAGTTCCCGTTTTTGTATTATCAATATCATTTGTAACTTCTACTCTATCGGTTATATCACCTAAACAATTATCACTAGCAGTATACCCAGCTTCTTCATAAGTATTATTTAATAGTAAATAAACTTCCCTATTTCCTTTTAAACTAATAGTTGGAGCATCATCATCTTTTATCTCTACTCTTCTACCGATTGATGTTTCATTACCAAAAGAATCTTTAACACTATAATAAATATAATCGTTAGTCTTAGTAACCGTAACTTTATCAGTTATATCTCCGTCAATATTATCTGTTGCCTTATAGCCCGTTTCTTTATAATCTTCTATCTTACAAAGTTTAACCTCGCTATCACCTTCTAAAGTTATAACCGGGCTTTCTTTATCAACTACAGAAACTTTTAAAGTCTTAACTGTCTTAAAAGGACCATTATAAACCGTAAAAGTGGCATCATAAGTTCCAAATTCATTTTTTACATTATTCGTAACAACAACTTTTTTAGTTATATCTTTACCAAATAATGTTGCCTTATAATTATCATAAAAGAAATCATCATTTATATCCATAGTTATTTCCTTATCTTTTATTTCTAATTTAGGATAATTTAATAAACATATTAATATTAAAATTAAAGTAATAAACGTATACCCTAAAAATCTCCTGGTTAATTTTGATAATTTTCTTTTCTTTTTAACTATTCTCATAATACATACCCTCTAACACCAATAATCATATCACGAAAAATTTAAGAAAGATACTTAAAAAAGCAATTTGACATTGGCTTGTCAAAATATTATTTATAATTAGAAAAAACTAGTAAATATTAGATTAATTTCTAAGTTACTAGTTTTTATTTATCTTGCGATAAAATACTTAAGAAAGCTTCTTGAGGTATTTCAACTGAACCTACCATTTTCATTCTCTTTTTACCTTCTTTTTGTTTTTCTAAAAGTTTACGCTTACGAGAAATGTCGCCACCATAACATTTAGCTAAAACATCTTTTCGCATTGCGGAAATATTTTCACGAGCAATGACTTTTGAACCAATACTAGCTTGAATTGGTACTTGGAATAACTGCTTTGGAATAACATCTTTTAACTTAGAAACAATTTGTTTACCACGATTATATGCAAAGTCTTTATGAACAATAACGGATAAAGCATCAACGACTTCTTTATTTAACATGATATCCATTTTCACTAAATCGCTAGCTTTATAACCAATAAGTTCATAGTCAAAGGATGCATAACCAGAAGTTGCACTCTTTAATTTATCAAAGAAATCATAAACAATCTCTGCAAGTGGTATTTCATAATGAATATTAACTCTCGTTGGGTCAATATAATCCATACTTAAATAGTTGCCTCTTTTATCTTGGCATAACTCCATAATTGCCCCAACATACTCACTAGGCACAAAAATATTCGTCTTAATATACGGTTCTTTAATTTCTTTTATTACCTGGCGGTCTGGCATTTTATTAGGAGAATCAACCATGATAACTTCATTATTTGTCAAAGTAACTTCATAAATTACCGAAGGTGAAGTAGCAATACAATCGATATTAAATTCTCTCGTAATACGTTCAATGATAATATCCATATGTAAAAGACCTAAGAAACCACATCTAAAGCCAAAACCTAGGGCATCTGAAGTTTCTGGTTCAAAGATTAACGAAGCATCGGATAATTTTAACTTTTCTAAAGCTTCTCTTAAAGCTGGAAATTTACTAGAATCGATTGGGAAAAGACCTGAATAAACCATTGGTTTCATAGGCTTATAACCAGGAAGTGGTGCTTCTGCTGGATTATCTTCTAAAGTGATAGTATCACCTACTTCAACTGTTGAAATATCTTTAATAGCAGCAACAACCCAACCTACTTCTCCCGATACTAACATATCTTTTTTAACTTCCTTAGGATTATTAATACCAAGTTCTACTATTTCATAAGTATGACCTGATGCCATCATCTTTATCTTGTCTTTAACTTTTAAAGTTCCATCAACTACTCTAACATGGACAACAACTCCACGATAAGCATCAAAAGCACTATCAAATATTAAAGCTCTTGTTTTTTTAGAATTATCTGTTACTGGGGCTGGAATTCTTTCGACAATAGCATCTAAAAGCTTATCTACTCCTACTCCTGTTTTGCCAGAGCAAAGAATAATTTCTTCTTCTTTAAAACCTAAAACATCACATAATTCTTTCGTAACTTTAGGAATATCAGCATTAGGTAAATCAATCTTATTAATAACAGGAATAATTTTTAAATCACATTCCATCGCAAGATACAAATTAGCAAGCGTTTGAGCCTCTATTCCTTGGGCAGCATCAACTACTAATATAGCGCCTTCACAAGCTGCTAAACTTCTTGATACTTCATAAGAAAAATCGACATGACCTGGAGTATCAATTAAATGAAAAGTATAATCTTCATTATGATACTTATAATTTAACTGAACAGCATTAAGTTTTATTGTAATACCACGTTCGCGTTCTAAATCCATACTATCAAGTAGTTGATCTTTCATCTGTCTTTTATCAACAGCGCCCGTCATTTCTAAAATACGGTCAGCCAAAGTCGACTTACCATGGTCAATATGCGCTATAATTGAAAAATTTCTAATATTTTGTTGTTTCATAAAATTCACATCCAAACAGTATTTTAACAAAATTTTTATAATTACGATAGATATTTTAGAGGTTTAATTGGACTTTTTAACCTTTTTTCATCTAAAAAAGAATAAAGGCATTTTATTCTTTTCTATCTTTTATATTTTTATCATCTAAAGTCATTGTAATTCAAAACATATTTTCTAACGCAAACCATAACCATTCTTTCTTTGATTTAGCAAAATACCGGCATATTCCATTGTATATAAAGTAACAGGGTCTTCCTTTTTACTTTCTAAATTTAAAGTTCTTAAAAACAAAGAGTTAATAAATTTGGTTTGAATATCATTATTAAATAATCTAACAATAATATTTTGTGTATGTTTATATTTGCTACTACCCATTTTATCTAAAAGTTTAACAGTATCTATCATACCATTATCTCGGCAATCATTAAATAATTCATTACAAATCTCGGCATAAACCACTTTAGCTGCATCATTAAAAGCATAAGTAATACCACCAATAGATTCTCCTTCTACCCATTTAACACCAGCAGCCGATAACCACATATTAGCAAAAATAGCTTTTCTTTTTAATTCATTATCAGTTACAAATTGGCCATTTTTAATATCATAAACGCTTATAACACTTAAATTGTTTTTCTCAATATAAATTGTTCTATAAGTTGAGGCTAGATTCTTAATTCTTTAAATGTTGGGATAACAAAAGGTTTACCATGTGTGCTTTCTTGTTTTAAAATATCAATACTAACAGCTCTGGAAGTTTGAAAATATGCTACTAAAAGTGGATTATAATGGCAAGAACCATCACTTCCTAAATAGCCAATATAACCACCGGCTTCTTTTTCTTTTCTGTTTAATCTTTCTCTATTTAATAAATAATTAGGAACGTCAACACGATTATCACAAAAAAGATCTTGTTCACTATAAATAACATTTCTTTTTAAAGGACTTTTACCATTAACTTTTATTCTTTCAAAAACATCATAAACATAATAATTAATTCCATTAACACTCCTTGCTACTTTAGATGCTTTTTGTAAAAGGAAAGTACTACCCTCACTTCTCTTAAAAGTTTTAATAGGATAATTTAGAAATTCTAACTTTTCTTTTGGTTTTACTATTTCTTTTGGCGATGAGGCTAAACTATAACTTTCATCAGGATTAAATTTTTCTATTCTTCCCAAATAATAAGAATTCTTTGAAAGAGAATTAGAAATATTTTCTTTGGCAAATAAAACATTAACAATACTATCAATATAATTATCTAAAACATTATTTCCATAAGTTAAATCATCAATAATACCATCAAAATTAGTTTCACTAAAAAAGATTTTTGGTGATACTTCATTGTCTTTATCATCAACATCAGCATAATAATATCTAAAATATCTAGTTCCATTTATGAAAGCATCCCCTACTTGTGTAAGTTTAAAGCGTGATTTATCACTTCTTGTACACATATAATTATTACCTTCAAAAACTTTTACTCTATTAAGTCCCATTTCTAAATAAAGTTTACGAATTAATTTAGCATCAAATTGTGATAAATTTTGACTATAATTTTGTGTTTTTTCATCATCATCTGGGATATGATTCTTACTAAATTCTTCTACTGGTTTAGTAAGCCATTCAAAATTTCCAAGATAGCCAGCACGGTATTTACTACTATCCCACGTCAAATCAACTGGATACTTTTTACCGTCAATTTGAATAATGTTCCAAGCATGACCACCAGTTCTTCTACCGTTTACATCTTTTCTAACGCATCCAGAAACATACTCGCAATAAATGCCATTTCTATCCATTAATTCCTTAAAAATAACAGCATAACCAGCACATACTGTATATTTAGATATTAATCCGCGCAAACTTCTAATTTCTCTTGATGTTTTTTCTTCAAATTTTGAATCATAAATTATATTTTCTTTTAAATAGTTATAAATATAAAGCATTTTTTGAATTGGCAACCAATTTTTATCTAAGCCAGATTCAATCTTCTCCATTTCTTCGACCATTTTAATAGCTTCATTTCTTGTATAAATAACTGCCGTTTGAAAATACTTTCCTGTTTCACCACTTTTAAATACAACATTTTTATTTTTTTCTACTCTTTCCTTATCATAAGCCCCAGCAATTCTTATTACCGCTCTTGAATTAAGTTGTCTTAACATACTAGAAGTTATACCCTTAGTATTAGCTACTTCAACTAATATATTTTCATTAGGATGCATATTATATAAATTATTTACTTCACTAACATTAAATTGTTCATTTTCTTGAAAAGTTATTTTTAATTGATAATTATAATCCATACACTACTCCCCAAATAAAACCATATTTTCATTTAAAACCAAAATATTTTTTGCTTCTAAAGTCTTAAATAATTCTTTATTATTTTCATATTGCCTATTATCAATACTTACTCTCTTTAAATTAGGCATATCATTTAAAAATTCAAAACTATTATAATTAGTATTATCTAAATATATTTCTTCTATATTATCTATTACTATATCACCAATATCAGTAATTTCTGAATAAGATAACTGTAAGTATTTTAAATTAGCTAACTTATTTATTAAATTAACATTTACATTTTCTCTAACCAGTTCTAACCTTTCTAAACCTTTAAAAAGTCTTAAAAAAGCATAATCATTAATACCACAATTTAAAATAGACATACTTTTTAAATTAAGAAGTGCTAATAAATTATGATTTTCTACTTCACAATTTTCTATAGCTAAATCATTTAATTTTTTTAAATTCATTAGCATCTTACAAGCTTCCTTAGAAATATATCCATTTCTTATCGTTAAAGACATTATATTTTTTAACTTTAATACATCCTCTAATATATTTTTTATACTATCTGTTTCTACTTTAAAATCTATTACCACTTCTTCTATTTTTAGTAATTCATCTTCGGTAAAATTATTATCTAGTTTATCAAGTTTAAATTCCACATAGTTAGCTAGATTCTTATTATTAAGCTTTATCATTTTTTCCTACCCTTCTTATCTTAATTATATCATGTCTATATTTTTTAGTCATCATTTCTTCTAAAGTCTTACCATATCTTGAATCATTTTTTATATCCTCACTACTCATTGTAAAAATATCTATTAGTCTTCCTTTATTATCAACTGGTAATATATTATTAGCCTGTAAAAATTCTATTTTAGCTTCTAATTCTTCTATAGACATTCTTTCTAAAATATCTTTATTAAGGTCGATATTAATATAAACATTATCTTTAATAAGTAAGCTTACTAAATTATCCATTTTAGAATATTTGTTATTAGGCTTTTCTACTATAAAACCAATTCTTTTTAAAGCTTCTATTTTATCGGTAGATAATTTATTTCTTCTATAAAGATTTCTTTGTACTCTTAACCAACTATAAATTTCTGGATATATATCTTTATATTTATTAGCTAAAGGTAAAAAGCCTTGTTCTTCATAAAACTTTTTAGCTATTTCATATTTTTTTAACCATCTATTTTTTCTAACATCATCCCAGACCATGCCAATATCTTCTAGTTTTTCTACTTGCATGTTAGTTAACAAACCTGGTATTTTGCCAAAATATATCTGTCTTTGATTTACTATCCATCTACCAAGTTCTAATCCATTATCACTTATAAAAGATTCTTCTATTAATAAATCCCCACGAATATCATAATACTCTTTAGCTAAATCATACATTATATTCCATTTATATAAAGATACATCCCAGACCATATCTAATTCATCTAAAAGTTTTATTTTTTCACTATCTAACTTGCCTAACTTTCTTAATTTTCTTATTCCACATATCCATCTACCAAGTCTAATATCATAACTTGTTTTATAATTATAAGGTACTAATAGATTTCCATAAGTTGCATAATACTTTTTTGATTCTACATACATTAAGTTCCATTTTGTTTTACTATTCATAGTAGCTCCTTTAGAAGGTATATTTTAACATAAAAAGGAAGACTTGTATATTAATCTTCCTTCATTTCTAAGTTAATAGTAGTATCTATTATTTTATCTAGAATAGTCATATTATGTCCAATTTTCTTGATATAATCTTTACCTAATTTACTTTCTAAATAAGTTAGAACTTTATTTAAACATTCTTTATCTAGTTCGAACATGTCTATATAATTAATTATAATGTCATCTATAAAATAGAAGCCTTTATTTTTTAGTAAGTTATATATTTCTATAAAGTTATTTTCATCGATTGATTTTAAATAATCTAAGTTATAATTACTATATAAGATATCTAAGTATGTATCGTTTAAGTATTTATCAAATATCATTTTTTAGTTACTCCTTTTCCATAAGTATTTATTATATTTTCTAAAGATATACCATATTTTTCTTCAATGTCAGGACTACTCATACTAAAGATATCTACTAATTTTCCAGAGTTATCTACTGGTGAAATCCCATTACTGATTAAGAATCTAATTTTACTTTGTAGTTCTAATAGAGATATATGATCTATGGTTTCTTTATTAAGTTTTTTATCAATAATAATTAATGCTTCACTATTTTTTAATTCTTCTATATAATTTTCAATCCCTACCTTATTAACCTTAGTATTCCAGACCATGCCAATATTTTCTAAGTCTTTCTGCTCTTCTGGTGATAAATTACCTTTTAGATAATCTCTACGACAATTTCTTATCCATAGTCCAAGGCTTTCTCCTGACTTTGTTTTGTATCTTTGTGGCACTAACAAATCGCCATATTCATTGCGATATTCAACAGCTAATTTGTACCATTTGCTCCAGTTTTCTTCTTTATTAATTGATGCATCCCAGACCATGCTAATAGATTCTAACTCCTTAATTTTATCTGGTAATAATTTGCCATTTTTATATTTTTGACGCATTTTGCTTATCCATTGTCCAAGATTTTTTCCTGACTTTGTTTCGTAGTCCCTTGGCACTAACAAGTCGCCATATTCATTGTAGTATTCTTCAGCTAATTTGTACCATATTTCTTCTTTATTAATTAATGCATCCCAGACCATGCCTATAGCCTCTAACTTTTTAATTTTGTCTGGTGATAAATTACCATTTTTATAAACTTTACGTGCTTTGCTTATCCATTGTCCGAGATTTTCACCTGACTTTGTTTGGTAGTCACTTGACACTAGCAAGTCGCCATGTTCATTACGATACTCAACAGCTAACTTGTACCATTTGTTCCAAATCTCATCTTTATTAATTGCCGCATCCCAGACCATGCCAATAGATTCTAACTTTTTAATTTGGTCCGGTGATAATTTTCCTTTTTTATAATCACTTCGGCGATTACTTATCCATTTTCCAAGGTTTTCTCCTGACTTTGTTTGGTATTTGGTTGGCACTAACAAATCGCCATATTCATTGTAATATTCTTCAGCTAGCCTATACCATTTATTAAATAACTCTTCTGGAGATGCTAATTCGTTTATTTCAGCTTCTAGATTTACGAAATCACTAACTGAACTTTCAACCTGCAAAAAGCCTTGTAAAAACTTTTCTTCTTCATTTTCTGAGTTTTCTAATCTTATTTGTCTTGTTGGTGCATCTATTTTGATATTCCATAAATCTATTTCAGAACCTAATCTTAAAATTTCTTCTATTACCTTTTTATTTTTGACGCTATCTAACTCTTTTGAATTATTAAAATATTTAATATAGCGATATAAAATAACATTTAATTTTAAAGCGTAATTTTTCTCTTCTAAAATATTACTGTTCTTGTTTGGAAGCTTAACACCGTTATCATTTATCCAATCTATAATTGTTTTTAAATCTTCTAAATCATTTATTGGAGATTGGTCTTTTTTTAAGTTAACGGTATTAATATTGTTAACTAAATCCATTACTACTGGTCGCTCTTCCTCAGTGAATACACGACCATCAGGATAAGAATGAATACACCTACCTAACTGCTGATAAAATAAAATTCTAGAATTAACACTTAATGGACGTAGCCAAACAATGCCTTTTACTCCTTTTAAGTGAGCTCCTTCATTTAATTTATCCATAACAAATAATAACTTGGGTTTACCGTTGGTATCTTTATTAAAATTATCTAGTTCTTCTTTATTTTTACTATTACTATAATAACTTAGAAGCGAATTAGTATCGACCATATCTGAAGTATAAGCCTCTATTCTTTCTTTTAAGGTTCTTCTATCTAGTTTCTTCCAACCTTGGTGTCTTGCTATAGTGCCTACTACTGTACTATTAAATGTATTTAAAGCTGCTGGTTTATGTTTAATTTTAACCATGTCTAGTAACATAATATTATCTTGTTGGTTACTTAAGAAGTTTTTATCTTCACTAGATAATTCTTGTTTTTCAACAATTTTATTATAAATAGACAATAGCTTTTCACCATTAGTCTTCATATATTCATTAGAATATAAGTATTGTCTAATTAAAATAGTATAATCTTCCATTATCTGAACAGCTTGAGTTCTGCTTATTTTACTGCCGTCTTCACTATTATAATAAGTGCCATCTTTATTACGACCAACTGGTAAGAAAACAACATATTTACCGTCTTTACTTAAATTGTCACCAAGAATCTTTTCAATACCACTACTTTGTTCAACGCTTCTGCACAATTGTTCGTACTTAGCAAAAGCTTTAGCTTTTTTCTCGCCATCGTCTAGCATATTAATTTGTTCATACATCTCATCTAAAGTGCCATCACTTTTATAAATGTAAAGAGGATTTATAAATTTAGGATTAGGTAAAAGTCCGGCTTTGATGGCTGATTCCAAGTTTTCATTAATTGCTAAATGTTTATTTAATTCTATTTCTTCATCAGAATAACCAAAATATCTTGCCCAATAAACAGCCATATCTTTATCGTCACGGTCGCGTTCAGGGGTGGCGGTTAAACCAAGGACTTTAATATTCTCTTGCTCTTGATTTTCCATCAATTCATTAACAAACTTTAACCATTCTGGGGCCCCGCTTCGATGAAGTTCATCTAATATAATAAAGTCATATTTATTATTATATTTTTCTTTTAATTTGTTTTGCTTTTGGTCTTTTAAATCCTGATAAGTAGTTAAAGTTAAATTAGAAAATAAAGTATGATAATCCGTATAACCAAAGAATTCATATATATAATCTTCAATCTGGTTTAAAATGATATCATTGGGAGCGATATAAAGCATTGCGTCATTTTTATGATTTAGCATCTCTTTAATGGCTAGGAAACTTTTACCAGAACCAGTGGGCATAACAGCCGTTGCAAAATTCTTTTTAGTAAAAATTTTTTCTGTTTTCTCGTAAGCTCTTCTTTGAAGCTTTCTTAAAGGTAAATTATATCCTTTTAAATCGTTATAGCCGATATAATCTTTTAATTGGTCTAAAATAATGTCGGTATCACTGGTAAATTCTTCTCTATTTGCTATTAATGATGCAAACATCGAAGTAGCAATCGAACCGTCATCACTTAAAGTTTTTACCTTTTCATAATAATTCATAAAATTATGGCTTACTAATGCATTGACTATTTTTCTTCTTTGAATTTGATTAAAATTAGCCTTTACATTTAAGGTTTCTAAGTCGATTGCATCAATTAGACCGTTCGCATACCATTCTTCTTTATCTTGAGACTTTGAGTCATTATTACTTATATACGTTGTAAATAACGTATTGAAAGTTGCAGTCGGATTGCTAAACAAATTATACATATCAATGACATTAAGATTATTAACATAATCATAAACATCTTGGTAAGCTTTAGGAAGATATAAAGCAACTGTATCACTTACCTTCATGGCATGATTACCGCTTCTTGCCATTATAGACGGTTCTATACCCAATGCATTATCTAAAATACTTTGTAAAGTTGCGTTGTATTTAGAGTTATTGCCCAAAATTTGGCTAAGTAATCTTACTGAATTAAAAGTTCTTAATTTAGCTTTAACTAAATACATAGAATTCAAATATAATTCTTTGGCTTCTTGATAGCTTATCTTACCTCCGGTTAGGCTGTATAAATTATCTAAACTTAAATCTAAATCTTCTGGTTTAAAATGATTATAATTAATCTCTTTAGTAGCTTGTCTTATTTCATCTAGATGAGTAATTAAATAATTTTTTATTTCTTTTACTTCATTTGTTTCTGGCACCTGTTGTAAAAGAGCCATTATTTCTACTAGAGAAGTTGGCATTTCAACTATTTTTTCTTTAGGTACATCCTTATAATACTCAAGCTCGCGCGAAGAGAAAGCTGAACCCATAGTTTGAATAACAAAACGATTAGTTTTACCTTTTACCACTTCAAAATTTAAAACATCCAAAAGCATTACTAGTTTATCTTTTGCTAGATTTTCGGCATCGCTATAACCTTCATAAGGCTTGCTTTTAATAAATTCTAAACCATTTTGGAACTCTTCACTAGTCTTATCAATATATTCTTCAGGTAAAGTTCTCTTTAAATTTTCTAGTTGCTCCTTAGTAGAAATATTATTTAGAGACTCAATATAATACCTTTGCAAATCCGTTAAATCAGCCTGATGTTCCTCTATATAGGCATTTACTCTTTTTAATATCTCGTCATAAATATATTTACCAGCATTAAAAGTAGTCTTACCAAGTTCATCTTTAGGAACTTTTACAATTACATACTTGTCTTCATAATCACTACGACCATACGTCAAACATACATTTGCATCACTACTTAAAGAAATACAATTAGTATCCTTATCATAATGTGTTTTAACATGATTAATCATTTCTTCTAAAGTAAGACTTGATTCTTCATTATATCTATCCGTATGATTATAAAATTTACTATCAGTGATAATCTTACTAATATGATTATTCTCATCTAAAATAGATTTATCTCTGATACCAGTCATATCCCTTTTATTTAAAGATCTAAAAAAGTAATAATAATTATCATCTTGATAGCAATTTTTTATATTAAATAATTCATTCATCTTTAACACCTTCATCTCAGTAGTATAAATAGCTTTACCAACTGCAATTCATCTTTCTTTATCTTATATACTATATCTTATTTTACCATAAATATTAAATTTATATATAGTAATATAGCACTATTTGTTATATAATCAAATCAAGCAATAGCAATTTGGTTTTAAACCACTTTGATGAGTCATCAAGGATATTTAATAAATAGATTATGTGATTATATTACTCCAAGTGATTACTCTAAACGTTATTTAGTTAAATCACTCTTCATAATATAATATCACATCAAGTATTGCTTATTTTAGGAGGTAATATGTATGTGGCAACATTTAACTAAAAGTAAAATTAACGAATTCATATTATCTCTTAATCTTACCTTTTATGAAAAACTTTCTGATAAAGAGAAATTAAAACTTATATATACAATTAGTAATCATGCTGAAAAGCATTATAAAGTATTTAAAATACCTAAAAGAAATGGTGGCTACCGTACTATTTACGAACCCGATTATACTTTAAAAAGTATTCAAAGAAATATTCTAAATAATGTTTTAAATGAAAGAATTACTTCTTTGTACGCTAAAGCTTATAAAAAAGGTTTAAGTCTAGTCGATAATGCTACACCCCATTTAAATAAAAAAGTAATTCTAAAACTTGATATTAAAGATTTTTTTCCTAGTATTGATTTTTTAAAAGTCTATAAAAAAGCTTTTCCAAGAAACATCTATCCTGAGGCCGTTGCTAGTCTTTTAACTAATCTTACTACTTATAATAATTTTTTACCCCAAGGTACTCCTACTTCCAGTTATATATCCAATTTAGTTTTAAGAAGTTTTGATATTAAAGTTGGTAACTTTTGCGAAGATAGAAATATTTCTTATACCCGATACTGTGATGATATGACTTTTTCTGGTGATTTTGATACTAATGAAGTAATAACTTTCGTTAAGAATGCTTTATATAAAGAAGGATTCATCTTAAATAAACAAAAAATAAAAATTATAAAACCTAATAAAGCTCAGATAGTAACCGGTATAGTTTGTAATGAAAAATTAAGTATTCCCCGTCCTTATAAAAAGGCTATCCGCCAAAGTATTTATTATATCAATAAATATGGTCTTGATAATCACTTAAAACATATTAAAAGTTTAGATGATAAAACTACCTATCTTAATAAATTATATGGTCAAGTATTATTTGTTTTACAAATAGAAAAAAACGATTCAGAATTTTTAAATTATAAAAATACCCTAATTAAATTAAAAGAAAACTAACCCTATAGAATACTTTCATACTCTATTAAGGTTTAGTTTTTTTAACAAGCTTTACGATAAATATTTAAAACACGTTCTTCAAACTTAGCGCGGTAGCATCTTCTACTATCCACCATATAGCCAACATAGCCATTATAATTAGCCACTTTTTCTTTAATACGCTTACGGCTTAATAAGTCATTAGCAACATCTTTTACCTCTTCATCACTTAAATATATAAAATCCATTTCACTATAAATTCTTTTAATATCAATCGTATTATTAGATTTATTATACTCAATATATAAATACTCATTAATACCATTGGAACTATTACCAGTTGCAATAAGTAAAAATGAAGTTCCATCATTTCTTATCATACTTACTGTGTTATTATTATAGCTACAAGGCATATTATTATCAATATATACTGGATTTAGACCTATCATGGCTATTTCTTTATTAACCGTATAATCATATTGACATGGAATCGTACAATTTGGATACATATCAATATTTTTTAAAGCCGTTTTAATTTGTTCACTATTTAAAACACTTAAAGGAAACATCGTCTCTTCTTTTTCTCTTTTTAAATTACGATGAACATTACCATAAAACTCCTGACTATTATCAGAAGCAAAATATTCAAAACTACATTTATTATACATTTTTTCACTAATATCCCAAGTCAAATCAAGACCATAATACCTACCGTTTATCTCCAAAACATTGAAGGCATGATGATGTTGTTTGTTTTGATAATAACAATTAACCCCTAAGCGGTCCATTATTTCTTTATAAACAAGAGCAAAGCCCGCACAAACTCCTTCACCATTAACTAAAACCATTAAATTTCTTGATTTTACTCTATCAGCATATTCATTATAATATAAATTTACACATAATCTTTGATAAACAAAAATTGCTTTTTCTAACTCTGACCAAACAGGATTTATTAAACGTTCAATCTCTTCCAAAAAATCTAAAATTTCTAGCATTTCCCATTTAGTATAATAAGTTCTTTCTTGATAATCTTCCTTAGCAAATTTCTTTTTTACTGGATTTAATCCGCCTAGAATACTAATCGTAATATTATCAGATAATAACTCTACTTTTTCCTTTGTTAAACCCTTCGTATTTTTAAATACTAGAGCTATCTTTTTTCTTCTTGCTAGTTCATTATACTAATTAATAGTTTTTAAATCTAACTCCCTAACATTCAAATTAATTTTTTGCATTTTAATCCCCCACTTGTATTTTTTCTCTTATTTCTATATTAATATTATTTAACTTATCTAAATAATCTTTATTTTTCCTATATTGTTCTTCTGATACTGCAAGCGTCCTTATTTCATAATTATCAACATTAATACTAGATACTAAAGCTTGATTAATTATTAAAGTTTCTGCCTTTATCTTCACAAAAGGTATAACCATATTTTTAATAGTAATAGTCTTATAAACATAATCTTGATTTAATTTTAAATTAGTATTATCTAAGGTAATATTTTTAATATTAATAGGTTCATCAGTACCCACTATCTCACAATTAACTAAACGCAAATCTTGTAAATTATGACATCCCATAATATAACTGATATCATCACTACTCAAACATAAATTACATAGTGTTAAATTTTCTAAATTAGGTAAGCTTAAAATTTCTTCTAATTTAACATGAGCAATCGCCCCTGCAATAGTAAATCGATTAATAACTAAACTCTTAATAGCAAAGTAATCATTATTACAAACTCTTAAAGCTTTATTTATACTATCTGTAATCATTTAAACACTCCCTCTTTTCTTCTTTTAACCCATAATGCAGGCTTTTGAATGACTATTATAAAGATTTTTTTCTTAAAATCAATAAAAATTTACAAAAAGCAAAAACTAACTAATTTTTACACTAGTTAGCTTAATTAATCATTAAATAATCTTGTAAATATCTCTTTATAATTAGAAACCCCATAAACCGTTAATTTACTTAATATATCTTTAGGTATTTCTTCTAAGTTTTTCATATTATTGTTAGGAATAAATATAGTCTTAATGCCATTATTATAAGCCCCAATTAACTTTTCTTTAATGCCACCTACTTCTAAGACTTCTCCATTTAAACCAATTTCACCCGTCATAGCAATTTTTTTAGAAATTGGTTTATTTAGTAAAAGACTTAAAAGACTAGTCGTAATACTTACTCCAGCGGAAGGTCCGTCTTTAGGCGTTGCCCCTTCTAAGAAATGAATATGAATATTACGATTGTCAAAATAATAATCATTTACTTTAAAATAATCTTTATTGCTTCTAATATAACTAATAGCAACTTCAATCGACTCGGTAATCACATTACCAAGAGACCCCGTTGTTATAACTTCACCCTTACCGTCAAACAAGCAAGCTTCGATTTCCATTACTACACCACCTAGAGGCGTGTAAGCAAGAGCATTAATAATACCCGGACTTTCAATATTTAATAGTTTGGTATCTATAAACTTTTTAGGCCCTAAATACTTTGTAACCATTTCTTCGGTAATACTAAGTTTTAAAGTAGCATCATCATATTCTAATATAAGTTTACGCATTACTTGTTCTAAACATCTTTTTAAATTACGAAGTCCCGCCTCACAAGTATAAGAAACAATAATTTCTTTAATAACTTCATCACTAATCTTTACATCACGACCACTAATCAAATAATTTTTAAAAATAGTCGGTAATAAGTATTTTTTAGCAATATCAATCTTTTCTTCTAAAGTATAACTCGATAACTCTATTATTTCTAAACGGTCAAATAAAGCCGGCGGAATATTTTCAATATCGTTAGCTGAGGCAATAAACATTACCTCCGAAATATCAAATGGTTCTTCTAAGTAATTATCCGTAAATAAATAATTTTGTTCTGGGTCAACTATTTCTAGTAAAGCACTAGCCGGGTCGCCATTATAATTTTTAACCATTTTATCGATTTCATCAAGTAAAATAACGGGATTTTTTACCTGACACTTTTTAATGGCTTGCATAATTTTTCCCATGTTACTACCTAAATAAGTGCGACGAGACCCCATAAGTTCCGTAACATCATTCAAGCCCCCAACACTTAATTTATAAAACTCACGATTTAGAGCATTGGCAATCGCAATCGAAATGGAAGTTTTACCAACACCAGGAGCTCCCACTAAACACAAAATAGGACTTTTTACATTCGGATTGCGACGTTTTAAAGCCACATACTCCAAAATTCTACTCTTAACATTTTCTAAACCATAATGACTCTTAGACAAAGCCTTTTTTACTTTATCTAAATCCAACTCTTCAACCCCCGTTTTATTCCAAGGTAAACTTAAAATCGTATCTAAATAATTTTGGACAATCGCACGTTCAGGATGCCCCTCCGGTAAATAGTCTAACTTTTTAATTTCCAGAGCAATCTTATTTTTAGTAGGACCAGGCATAACTAAATCATCAAGCATATTAAAATAATCATCTTGAATTTTTTTAGTATCTTTATCTTCTCCTAACTCTTTTTTTATATATTTTAACTTTTCTTTTAAAATATACTCTCTTTGATTAGACTCCATTTCTTCTCTTAGAGTATCTTCAATCTTATAATCCAGTTCGCAAACTTCAATTTCAACCGAAATATCATAAATTAAATTAGTTGCCCTTTTTATTGGGTCAAACTCATTCATATAATTTATTTTCTTTTCAAAACTTAAAGGAATAAAAGTAGCAACAATATCAGTTAATTTATTCAAATCATTAATTTGGGCAATCTGCGATAAAACACTATTAGAAATAGTATGTGAAATATTTATATATGTGGTTAAAGTTTTAATTAATTTTCTTTTTAAAGCCGTTTCGGAAACAATATCACTTTTTATATCAGTTATATTAGAAGTAATAGCCATAACAACACTTTTATTATCTTCTAAACATTTATATTTATCAATTTTAACACGAGTAGTTCCAATTACCGTTAAACGAATATTACCATTAGGCAAGTCAATAATATTTTTAATCGTTCCAATGACTCCTATATTAGGTAAATCATTAATACTAGGTTCTTCTTCTAAAGTATCCCTAGGACAAACCAAAATCAAATTTCCATTATGATGTTTATTCGATATAGTAACTAAAATATCATCTTTTTTAGTTTCTACTTTAATCTCTTGATTAGGAAGAATGATTAAGTCTTTTAGTATCATCACAGGTAGATAATTATTCATATAACCACATCCATTTATAACTAAACTCTATAGTACCAATTTAAGATTTATTTGACAAGGTTTTTTCCATATTTTTTAAGCTTTTTGTTATCTTTTTTCTTGATTTTTAATAATCTTATCTAACTAATTTTTATTTTTTTCTTTAATAAGATTTTTCTAATAATCAAAATCACTATATTATTAATATATATATAAATAACGAAATAACTATTAAGACTTATTATGTTTATAAGATAAAAAATTTCTTAAAAGTACCAATTCTTACCAATTTATGGTTATTTCACATAAAATTCATAGTAAATTATAAAACTTTATGGTAAAATTTAATTATGGAGGTTAGATATTTATGAAATTAAATATTAGAGGAAAAAATTTGAGTGTTACACCCGCAATTAAGGAGTATATCGAAAAAAGACTAAGTAAGTTAGATAAATACTTCAAAGACGGTGATAATACTACTTCCAATGTTATTATCAAGACAAGAGCTAATAAAGATGTCATCGAAGTAACAATACTAAAAGACTCAACCGTTATTAGAGCTGAGGTCATGGATGATGATTTATACACTGCTATTGACTTGGTACTAGAAAAACTAGAAAGGCAAATAAGAAAAAACAAAGAAAAATACAATACAATAAGAGCCAAAAAAAATAAAGATTTAGAAAGTATTTTCGAAGATTTCGCTGGTGATAAAATTGATAATGAACCAACAGTTGTAAAAAGAAAAACAATCGATACTTCTAAACCTATGGATATCAATGAGGCAATCTTACAAATGGAATTTGTTTCTCATGACTTCTTTATTTTTAAAGATAGTAAGACCGAACAAATATGTGTTTTATATAAAAGATGTGACGGCGACTACGGCGTTATCGAAGTTAAATAATAAATTTAATAGATTATTAATCTAAATATAGATATTTAAAAGAGTGATTATGCATCACTCTTTTTGTTTTGTTAACTTACTTAGTTAATTTTCTTATCTTTTCTTGTTCTTTTAAATGTTTTTCATAAGCATCAAGCGGACTAATTTCTGGAATCCCCGTAGGTGTAATTGTATCCCATACTACTTGCATATTCTGTTCCATTTTTAACAAGTTTTTAGCGCAAAACTCGGCGCAATAATCATTGAAATGACTTAAACAATATTTAATACTTTGTCTTTGTGGCTCTGTTACTTCATGATTTTCAAATACCATTAAATAACTAGGGGTCTTACCACTAGAATTGTCCTTTCTAGTTGGCGAATTTAAAAGAACGGTAAATCCTAATAAATTAAAAATCAAGGCCGTATTATAAGGACTAACATCACCCTCGTCTAAAGTCTTAGCAATTTCATTACCTGGGTATAAAGCATCTGCTATTTCTAATAAAAACATTTTATGTCTTATATCACTAAAGATATCCCCATTCTTATAAATATTTCCATTTCTATCTATTACGAATACTTTCGTATTAATTAAATTATTTTCATTTTCTAAATTTACTACTTCCATATTAACTCACTTTCAAATTTACTATATTACCTCTTGATTATATAAAGATTTTTCAGGAATTTCTACCCATTTTGTTTATCTTTTTTAAAAACTTGCAAAAATTAAAGATAATTAGAAGAAAATACTAGCATTTTATGGTATATTAATTACGGAGATGGTATTATGCGAAAGAAAAAAAATATAATTTTAGGCGTTTTAATATGTATCTTAATAATACTAGTATGCGTCTTACTTTTTATTATTGGTAAAAAGTCTGACTTTAAAAGTATTGAAGATATCGATTTAGCAACCTTAAAAACAAAAATATATAATAAGGAGAAATTTGTCTTAGTAGTTACTCAGACTGGCTGTTCTCATTGTATGGCTTACTTGCCGGTTTTAGAAGAAGTTGGTGAAGAATATAAACTGACCTTCTATGATATTAATATGACTAATTTATCTGATGATGAAAAAACAGAATTTAATAAGTTAGTTCGTATTAGTGGAACTCCAACAACTATTTTTTATACTAACGGTGAAGAAGAATCTACTACCGCCAGATTAGTTGGAGAAAAAACTAAAGATAAAATTATTAATAGATTAAAAAGTGAGGGCTATATAAATGAATAAAATCCTACAATTTGGTAAGGGGTTATTGGGATTATTTCTATTTTTCTTTGTACAACTTGGTTTTCAAATGTTGTTTTATAACATATTAATAAAAAATAACTTAGTCGTTAACAATATTCTATATATTATTATGGAACTAATATTAATGGCTATCTTAGCTTTTATGAATAGAAAAAAATTAAAAGAAGATTATGCTGATTTTAATGAAAATTATAAAAAATATTTAAAATATGGTTTTAAACTATGGTTCATTGGTTTAATTGTCATGATGGTTAGTAATGGTATTATTGCTAGTATTACTGGTGGTCTTGCTAATAACGAAGAAATGAATAGACAAATGATTTTAGAATATCCTGTCTATATGATTATTTCTACTATGGTCTTTGCGCCCTTTATTGAAGAATTAACATTTAGAGGTAATTTTAAAGATGCTTTCAAAAGTAAAACTGCTTTTATTATCTTTACAGCCTTAGTATTTGCGGGCGTTCATGTTTTAAATGGGATAACTAGTCCTGTTGAACTACTCTACTTTATACCTTACGGAGCTTTATCAATAGCATTCGGTAAAACTTATATGGAAACTAATAATATTTATACAACCATGGTTATCCATTCCGTTCATAATAGTTTAAGTATTATCTTAATAGTGCTTATGTATTTAGTAGGTTAATATTTTATGAAAAAGAAAGCAAAAAAGGAAGAATTAGAAGAACAAGATAATACGAAGTTAGAACCCAATGAAGTTTTAGAAAAAATAGCTAAAGACGAAGATAATAAAGAATTTGAAGAGTTTTCTGATGTTAACTCTAATCATTCTTTTAAATTTATTCGTAAAACAATAGTTATTATAATCTTGTTAATTGTCTTTTTCCGATTTTATGGTGTTTCCAGAATATTTACTAAAGAATATAGTATTATTGATGAAGCAATTCCACAAGGGTTTGACGGTGCTAAAATAGTGCAAATAAGTGATATTCACTTTGGTACAACTGTTAATGAGGCCATGTTGCAAAAAATAGTTAACAAAGTTAATGAATTAAAACCAGACATCATTGTTTTTACTGGTGACTTAATTGATAAAGGCATTAATCCTACTGATAAGATTAAAGCCGAAATATCCGTTAACTTAAGTAAGCTAACAGCCAATATTGGTAAATATGCTATTGCAAGCGACGAAGATTTAAATAATAATGATTTTACTACATTAATAACTAATAGTGGTTTTACTCTTCTAAATAATGAATCTACATTAATTTATAACGATTTTGAAGAACCTATCGAACTAGTTGGTTTAAGTAATCCTAACGAATCTGTTAGCACTACAGCTAATTATAAAATTGCCCTAATTCATAAACCAGATGATACAGATAGTATTTTAAATAACAATTACAATCTTATCTTAGCTGGTCATTCTCACGGTGGTATTATTAGACTTCCCTTTATTGGGGGATTAGTAAGATTAGAAGGCGCTAAAAAGTATTATAATGATTCTTACATACTAGATAATACAAGACTTTATATCTCATCAGGCCTTGGTACTAGTAATATTAATTTTAGAATGTTTAATCAACCTTCCATAAATCTTTATCGTTTATATAAAAATTAAGCAAATAAAACCATATTTAAATTAAGACCAAATTAAAAAGACCTTTCGGTCTTTTTTTAAACACATTCTACGTAAGTATCAGATAAACACCTTAAACAGCATAGGCAACTCAAATTCATAGTGAAGAAAGAATTAGTAGCAACGTAAGGATATAAACTAGTAGTATCTGGATTATCTTGTAGAACTCTAAATGTCGCACAATTATTTTCAACTTTTTCAACACGGAAAACAGAAGAACAAGTAGTACCCGTAGTAGAGCAAGACGCTGTTACATCTTTAGTAGTAGGCATACTCCAAGCAACCCCGTTACTGCAAGTCGTATATAACATAACCGGACGAGTATTACATACTAAACAAGAAGTTCCCCCACCAAGCATAGGACGATCACAAGTATCTAGGCATGAATCAGGACAAGCATTTTGTTGAAGAACTAAGATAACTTTTAGAATATCAGCAATAGAATTAGGTTCTTGATTATTCTTATTACACATAACATATTCCCCTTTCTTGTATTCACTAATAATTTATGATTATTTTTTTAATATGCTACCTGTCTGCTTTTAATTTTCGCTTTAATATAGTATAATTAAATGGGTGAAGAAAGAATGAATAGTGTTTATATACAATATGCTGTTATACTAGCAGTACTTTTAATTATTGCTTTAGTCGTAATTAAATTTCATAAGAAAGACTTTGCAAAAGAAGTTAATAAGTTAGTTCAATACTTAGGTGGTAAAGATAACATCATTAATGCTGAATGCTCAATGTCGCGTTTTAAAGTTATTTTAAAAGACGTTTCCAAAGTTAATAAAGACGGCATTACCTCTCTGGGTGCAACAGGTATTGTAGAAATTGATAATCAATTAAAAATTATCTTTGGCAAAGATGCTAAAGAGTTAAAAAAATGTATTGATGACTTATTGTAGGGCTTAAAACCCTACTTTTTATTTGTCATTTAGATTTCTACAATACTTTTTATTTCATCAATAGCAATCTTTTTGCCATTTAAAGTTAAAATACTATTTACTTTTTTACTAATAATACTATCCTCTATCGTTTCATTATTCTTTAAAGTTATAAGATAACGATGATTAAATAAATACTTATTCTTATCATCTAAAATAGTATCTAAATCTAAATCATTTACTTTAGAACTACTAATCGTACTTTCCTGATTAATATTTAAATTTTTATCTATTTTATTAACATACACTTTTGGTAATCTATTATTCATAAGAATTCCTCCTAAAATATTTTATGTTTTAACATAATTAAAGTTGCTTTGGTTATACTAAAGTTATGAAAAAGAATTTAATTACCTTAATACCAATAATTATTTTAGAACTCCTAAGTATCTTTTACTTAAAAAGTGATTACCAAATAAAACAATTAATCTGGTTTATTTTAGGACTCCTTTGTTTCTTTATTACTATTAATTTAAAAGAAAAGTATTTTAAAATTATTAGTATTTTCCTTTATTTTCTAAGTCTTATTCTTTTAACTGTTGTTTTATTTCATCCTTATACTAATGGTTCTAGAGGTTGGTTAAAACTCTATAAAATTTCTATTCAACCCTCTGAAATTACAAAAATAAGTTTAATTCTTGTATCCTTTTATTTAATTAACAAAGGTTTTAAGAGTAAAATATTATATTTATTAATCTTTCTTATTCCTAGTATTTTAACTTTTATTGAACCAGATACTGGTGCTGTCATTATCTATGGTATTATCTTTTTATATTTCTTACCCAAGTTTTTTTCTAAAAAAGAAATTAGTTTTATGTTTTTCCTTCTTTTACTTATCAGTATCTTTTTAATATATTTATACTTTTATAAAAAAGATACCTTTATCGATATCTTTAGTACAAGTATTTATTATCGTCTTGATAGAATTACTTCTTTTAAAAATCAGGATAATATGCAAGTTAATAATGCTTTAATATCTTTAGCGTCCGGTAGACTCCTATACTTTCCGGAAGCTAATAACGATTTTTTCTTTGCTTATTTACTTAGTAAGAATTTTTATAATTTTGCCATTATTATTAGCAGTTATTTACTGATTTTTATCAGTTTAATATTTAATAAAAAGCCACTAAGTCATCTTTTCTTTTATATTCTAGCTTTCCAAGTAATTGAGAATATGGGGATGAATTTAAAATTATTACCAGTCATTGGTATTCCCTTACCTTTTTTAAGTTATGGTGGCAGTCATACCATTTCTACTTTTTTAATGTTAGGTCTAGCTTTAAGAAATTTTAATAATAACCATAGTATGAGTTAGAATAAGCCCCATGTGGCATATAATTTGGGTTACCATAATAATATGGATAAGGTTGCTGATAAGCTGGTCCATTTACATAAACTGGTCGTGGTCTTGTTACCCCAACTAACGCCCCACCAGCAAGACCTCCTAATAAAAAGGGAAAAACAAAACGATTACCATTTACATCACGATAACCATAGCCGTAGTTATAATTATAATACATAAATAAAAAAACTCCTTTCATAGTAGTATATGAAAAAAGTTTGTAAAAGACCGTTAAAGCTAAGGAGTAGTTTTACTTTCTAATTCCCTTACAGTATTAATTTTAACAGGATTAGTAATACCAACTCCGGTATTAGGATGAAATTGCGAGTAGCCTAAATCTATTAAATATAAGCAAACTAGAATAACACAAAGCGTCTTTTTAACATTAATATTCATTTTCTTATATAGATTCTTTAAAAGGGGGCAAACCATGTAAGTAAGAACACACCCACCAAAGCCGAATAGCATTAAACCTTCTAAGCATACTCTCCCCTTTATATTTAAGAAGAAACCAGTGTAATCCCACCATTTCAAGCCTTTAAAAGTTTCTAAATACCAAGCTGTTCCGTATTCCAAGACCCCACACAATAAGAAGGCCATTAAGAATAATTGATAAGGATTTTTACGATATTTTTTTAATAAAACTAAGATAAATACGGCGCCAAAGCCATAAATTGGTAACCATGGACCAAACATTGTGCCTTTATTAACTAATCTCTCTTCATAAATTAGGCACAACATTATTTCCCATAGCCACCCGATATTAGCAACATTAAAGAAAATTAAAATCAAATCCCAAATATCATAATCACAATTATAGTCATATTTAAAGCCTTTAACATTTCTTATTTCTTTTATAATGTATAAATTATCAGGATAAGCGCCCTTTTTACTTGGACAATCTAAATATTGGTCTTTAAAAATCTCGGGATACTCATTCTTTAGACCACGACGATATTCTAAATAAAGATTAGCTTTAACCATTTCTTTATAAGGACGGAAGTAAAAAACATTACTAAGTCCCAAAGTTAGTGGCCCTAAAATATACCAAGGAATAAAACTGATATCAAGTAAGAACATCTCCCATTTATGACCACTTGTCATTATCTTTGACATTTTAAAAGCATCATTTATTCTAATCGTTGGATTTTCTGCTAAAAGATAAGGAACCATACTATATTCATAATGCTTTATAAAGCCACCAACAATCGTAAAATACCAAAGGAAAGACTTTATCATTTTAGCAAGCATTACTTCACCAACGTTAAATATACTCTTTGTATAATAAACAAATAATAATTTATTAACACTAGTATCTTGATAACTATAATGTTCTAAAAAGTAACGATTCTTCCCAACATTAATAATGGTAGAAACAAAAACGTATATAATTAAAAAGGTAAAAACGGATAAAATAATTATCCAAGAAGACGGCATAATCTTTTGAAATACAAAGTTATTTATCATATTTAAAAGACTTAAAGCAATCGAACCTGTTCCACTTAATTGGTTAAAAAAGCTGGCAAAGACACCGGCTGTCGGTTTAAATCTAAGAACGGGAGTAATAATATTATCTAAATGAATTACTGTTAAAAACCTACTTACTATCTCTAAATCATTAACTTTATAACTAAAATTTAAGATAGTTGAGGTTAAAAAACAAACAATAACACTATAAAACTGATGATATTTTAATGCTTCTTTACTATTTTTCTTTATTTTTTGATACTTCTTCATACTACTTAATCCTGATATTTACTACTAACGCCGAAATATTCTTCTAAGCTTAGCCAATTACCATTGTTATATAACTTTTTAGCTAAATCATAGCCGACATAACGAAGATGCCATGATTCATATTTATAACCAGTATAGTCACTCTTATCTTTAGGAAATCTAATAATAAAACCATAAAGATAGGCATTCTCATTAACCCATTTTCCTTCATTAGTTTTAGCAAACGAATCATTAATAGAGTTTAAATCAAACGAATAAGACGATTGATGTTCGGAATATCCTGGTCTTGCTGAATATGTATCAGCTGCCGCCTTTCCGTCTCGTTTAATATAATTATTATAGATTTTTTCTTGACTAACATAAGGTCGATAACCACTAGCAATATAAATATTTAAACCAATTGCCTTCGCATCAGCTTGCATATTAGCAAATGATTTATAAGCAATTTTATTAATACACTTATTACATGTATTAGTTTTACCTTCAGGACTTTCCACCGTATCTACTGGCATATAATCACTAGGAAGACCATAAGTCTTATTAACCATCATAATATCATCAATATAAGTAACACCATTAATCTCTGTTATTTTATATCCCTTAGTAGTAGTCCCCTTATTTTTTTCTTCCCCACTAATTTTTTCTAAAGGAGGATAAGATTTAGCAAGTTTAGCATCTATGTCAGTAATATTATTTTCCTCTTGATTAACCTTATTATTTTGATTTGTCTTATTATTGCTTTCATTACTACTAGAACTAGTATTTTTATCCTTTGTATTATCACTTTCTGAAGTACTATTATCCTTATTATCTGCTTTTTCACCAGTTGAATCATTACTATCTATATTAGTATCTTTATTACCATCTTCTTTAGTATTATTATCATCTAGATTACCATTATTATTAGTTTCCAAAGTATTATTATCTAAATTATTTCCTTTATTATCCTTATTTAGCATATATCTATTAATAGACAAAAATAAAACAGCTCCGATTAGAAAAATAACCGCTACTATAATTATTTTTTTCTTTTTCATATACTCACTACCTTTAATATATTATATTGGTTTTTCTTAAATCTTAATTTAAGCAATATTACGTGATAAATTAACAAACTCTAATACTTCTTCTTGTTCAAAGTATACTTTATAACTATCTCGTTTACTATCATTTAAATCCACTAATTCTAAAACCATAGTTTTCTTTTCAGGTGTATTTTTTATATAAATTATAAAATAATTTTTAATAAACGTTATTTTTTTCTTAACAGCCTCTGGTTCATCATAAAGTTTACGTATTTCTGTGCAAGCTTCAATAATTTCGCCAAGACTTAATGACTCACGACAGCTATGATAACTAAATTCATCATTTTTTACACTAAAGTCAACCATTACCCATGAATCGTTACTAGCAAGACCTTCCTTTTTATTAGTTTTCTTTACTGCATAATCAATTTGGGTATTTTTAAATTTTAATTTCATATCTATCCAAGACCTCTTTCTAAAACTAGTATATCATAGTTTTAGAATAATTAAATCTTTATTTTCATCTTTGATAGCATTTCTTTCTTTTTAAGACTTTTTTAGCTCTAATTTAGGACTATTATTTTCTCTTAAATAATTATAATATTCTTCTAAAAGCCCCTTATTTACATCACTTAATGGAATTAAATCTTTTTTTATTAACTCTTCTACACACCAATCAAAAAATGATTCTTTATATCCTAATACTTTATCAAAGCTATATAATTTTTTAGCTTCTTTAGTATCTAGTCCTAATTTTTGTAATACTATTAAGATTTTTAAAGTTGCTAAATCTAAGTAATTACTATTTAAAATATTTAATTCTTTACCAATAGCAAAAGGTAAAATTATTTGATAAGACCATTCATAAAGTCTTACATTCATTACTCCTACTTCTTTATTATAAGGAAAGTTATCTTCATAATTTTTTCTAACCAATTTTTTATAAATAATATCTAAATCATTTAGACTACAAACTGAACCTAGTCCAAATACTTTTAATGCTTCTTCTAACATATTCTATCACCAGCTATATAATATTACAAATATCATGCATTATTTGTCGAATTTTGTCGAATATTAAAATATTATATAAAAAAAATTCTCTAAGTAGTTCTTACTTAAAGAATTAATCATTTTTATTTATTAATAGCTTCTTTATATTTATCTTCTAAAGTATAAATATTAGCACAACTCATAAATACTAAAACACTATCATGATACTTAGTAAGTGGTGTTATATCATCATTACTAAGTAAATAACTATTAGGTATTTTCTTAACTAAATCATCACTAGAAATATCTGGATAATCGCGAACATTCTCACGATTACAATCGATTGGCGTGATATAGGCCTCATCAGCTGTACTTAATACTTTAATGAAATCATCTTTTAGGGCTGCTGTTCTAGAATAAGTATTAGGTTTAAAAATAGCTACTATTTTTTTATTTGGGTACTTAATACGTGCTGCTTCAATGGTTTTTAAAAGCTCCGTTGGATGATGAGCATAATCATCTATCATCACATTATCTCCTACTTTAGTTTCTTTAAAACGTCGTTTTGGAGTCGTAAAATCACTTAGGGTATCTTTAATCGTCATTAAATCAACATTGTATAAAAGACCAACTAAAATACTACATAAAGCATTTAAAATCATATGTTTACCAACTAAAGGCATATGAAAATGACCTAAGAAATTCTTATTATAAAAAGCATCAAAATCACTACCATTTTCATTCATAATAATGTTAGTAGCATAAATATCATTCTCTGTTTTAAAACCATAATAATAAATTTCATTAGTAGTTTTAAGTTTACGAACATTAGAATCATCCCCACACGCTACCACAATCTTAGCTTTATTTACAAACTTATTAAAAGTTTCAATAATATCTTCAATTCCGGAATAACACTCCGTATGTTCTAGTTCAATATTAGTAACTATCGCAAGATAAGGGCTATAAGATAAGAAATGACGCTTAAACTCACATGATTCAATAACAAATAATTTATTATCTCGTCTAGCATAACCAGAACCATCCCCAATAAAGTAATTAACTCCTTTATCTTTTAGAATATCAGTAATCATGGTTGAAGTAGTAGTCTTTCCATGAGTTCCGGAAACGCCAATCGTTTCAAATTCTCTGGTTAACCTTCCTAAAAGTTCATTGTATTCCACAAATTCTAATCCTGCATCTTTTAAAAATACTAACTCGGGATGACTCAAGCTAAAAGCTTTAGAATAAGTTACAATCATTCCTTTATCTATCGGATGGGACTGGTCATAATAAATAGGAATATTTCTCTTTATTAAACCTTCTTCTGTAAATGTATGATTTTTATTATCATCATAACCTGCCACAGTATGTCCTAAATCACTTAAAATTTGAGCTAAAGTAGACATACCACTTCCCTTAATACCAACACAAAAATACTTCATAAAATTCTCCTCCTATTAGAAAAGATACTTGTTAAAACAAGTACCCCCATAAATTAAACACTTTGAAAAATCAAATCTTTATTAACAATATAATATTCTAATCCTGAATAAACTGATAAGCAAGTTGCAAGTAAAACTAAACCTTTACCAACACCTATACCAAAGAATTCAAAAGGAATATTGCTAAATAAGACTAAAGTCAAACCAACCATCATACAAGCCGTTTTAACTTTACCAGCTTTAGAAGCCGCTACTACTTTACCCTTGGCACCACTGGCCATTTTAATAGCATCTACAACAGTATCTCTTAAAATAACAACTACTGGTACAATTACTGGTAAATTATGATTATAAGCAAGAAGTATTAAGACACCATTAACTAATACTTTATCCGCAATCGCATCCATCATCTTTCCAAAATCAGTTACCATATTATATTTTCTAGCAATCTTACCGTCTAACATATCTGTTAAAGAGGCAATTACAAACAAGATACCCGCTATAATATAATTAAGTTTGATAACAATTTTACCTCCTAGTAAATATTCTGGCCAACTAAAGCCAAACATATAAACTGGACAGCCTAACAATAATAAAATAATTATTGATAAAAATATACGTCCTAAAGTTAATTTATTGGGTAAATTCATAGTTTATCTTCCTTCTACTTGGCTCGCGGTAGTTGTTACCATACGACCAACAGTTACTTGTTTAACTGACCAAAATATTACAAGAGCAACAAGGGCAATTACAAGTATATAAAGTAGTGCAATACTCTTTTTCTTATAACGATAACTTGTATCTGTATAAGGACTAGCTACTCTAAATTTAAGTAACGCTTCTTCCTTATTTTTCTCCATTATTTTCTTTTCGATTTCTTCAACAGGAATTTTACTTGTTTTTTCAAACATAAATTCGTTAAATTTATCGACTGTTTTGGTTGGGTCTATTCCTAAATATTTTGCATAATCCTTTAGATAATCTTTTAAGACAAAGATATCTTTAAAGCAACCCATATTACCTTCTTCAATATTATAAAGAATAGCGGGCTTAATCTTTAAATCTTCGCTTGCTTCTTCTAAGGACACACCATTTTCTTCTCTTGCACCTCTAAGCATCAGGCCTATTCCGTTCAAGATAATTCACTTCCTTTTAAAATTTAAAAAAATAACTTAGTAAGCCGTGTTCTGTACTAGCATGCTAGTGACAAATATTTATCTAATCTATACAATTATGTATAAACTTTTCTACGCCGTTTGTTTCCTTTGTAGAAACTCTCCTACCAAATTTGGATTTCTTACTCGCGGGGTTTACCACGTTCCACCTACTTTATTTCTAAAGCAACTCGTCTCTTTGGCACTTTATGTCTAATATAACCATTTGAGGTCACCTCGACGCCGTCAGTTAAAAACTGCCTAAGGTTATTGGCCTTAGCAACGAACCCTATAGCCATTTCAGGTCTATGTAAGCACGGACTTTCCTCAAGTATAATAAATATACCAGCATTTGTCTTTCTAAGTTATTTTTTATTATTAATTATTCACTTTTACCGTAAACAATCTTTTCTAATTGACTAATTCTTCTTAGAAGGTCAACATTATTAACAGGTACTTGAGTTCTATTATCTTCCTCAGCGATTGTTTCTAAATCCTTTAATCTTCTAACCTCACTACGAAGACGACTATTTTCTTCATTTAAACTAGCAAGTTCTTTACGTAGTTTTTTAATTTCTTTATCAAATGCTACATAGTCTTTAATAACTATATCTAAGAAGCCATCTACTTCTTGTGGTTTAAAACCTTTTGGTTCGATAGTAAATTCTTTATTAACTATATCTTGAGTAGTTAGAACTATTTTACTGTTATTCATAATTATCCCTTCCTACAAGATTAATTATATATTATTTTTCTTGGCCTTGTCAAGACACACTGCTAGTCTTAAATCGTCTACTTCTTTAATTAGCCTATTAAATAAGGCATTATTGTTCATCAAATTCATATTAATCACCTTACTAAAATCATAGCATTTTATTAAATTTTTTACACTTGATTCGACAAATGTTGTCATAATTTTCTAAATATTTATAATTAAGCAAGTAAAATATTTTTTGCTTAAGTTAATGATATATGTTAAAATAGCACTCAATTAAAAAGGACGGGTTTTTATGCGAAAAGTTGTTATTATGAATTTAGAAATGATTGTTACTAATAAGTGTAATTTAGATTGTGGACATTGCATGCGTGGACAGAAATGCAATAATTCTATGAGCGATGAAGTAATCGAGGCTACTTTAGGACAAGTTTTAGCTATTCATAATTTAGGGATTTGTGGTGGCGAGCCAACCTTAGCTGTTGATGTAATAGAAAAAATATTTAATTATATTATGGAAAAAGGAATTATAGTTGAATGTGTCACCACAGTTATTAACGGTACAATATATTCTAATAAATTTCTTGAGTGCTTAGAAATGATTGAAAAATATATTGAAAAAGAGCTTCCTAATCGTTTAGAAAAATCATCTTTTGTAATTTCTAGAGATATTTACCATCAAAATGAAATTAAAAAATTAAAACTTGATGCTCAATTTTTAAATAATCTAGAATTTTATAGAAATTCTAGATATTATGGTGGGTTCCTTTACTTAGACCCGAGATTAAAATTATTTAGAGAAGGTAATGCTGAAAATTTAGACGAAAATATGACTGTTCCACTAAGAATCTTTCCACCAATTATTACTCATGTCGGTAAAAGAATTATTGGAGATTTTTATCTAGAAGACATTGATGATGGTATATGCAAAATCGGTAGTATGGTTACTGTTAATTGTGATGGAATTATCACTGATTGCAACGCTTCCATTGAACATCAAAAAACTATATATAATTTTGGTAATGTCTTAAACGAAAGTATTTATGATGTTTGCATGAAAAACGGTCAAGTTGTTAAACCTCATCAATTTATCAGAAAAATCATAAAACAAGAAAAAGAATATGAAAGTTACAATAAGTAATATATGATTAATACAAGACTATTAGAACTTAGAGAATATAACTTTCTACTTCAAAAAGATATAGCTAAAGTTTTAAATATCGATAGGTCAACCTACTCTACTTGGGAAACCAATTTAAAAATAATTCCATTAAAACATCTAAATGTTCTTGCTAATTATTATGATACTAGTATGGACTACATCCTTGGTTTAACTAGTAAAAAAAAAAAATATAAAAAATTGGATAAATTAGATAAACAAATAATTGGTAATAATATTAGAAAACTAAGAAGTGATAATAACTTGACTTTAAGAGACCTTGCTAAGGTTTTAAATACTACTTCTTCAACTATCTCGGCTTATGAAACCGGTAAAACACTTCTACTAACGGCTTTTGCTATCGAAATAGCTAAAAAAAACCACATTTCAATAGATGAACTATGTGGTAGAGAAAAAATTAATTAATTTAAACACAAGTAAGTCCTTTATGGCTTATTTTTTTCTTGCCTTAAAATTTTCATGATTTACTAAGAGCAATATTTATTTTACAGAAAGTAAAGAAAAAGAAAAAAATTACACTTTTTTGCCAAAATTTGTAAAAAAAAGAAGGAAATCAGGCTTCACTAGGTAATAAGTATATATAGAAGGACCAAATTATAGCCACCATTCGTCCTTCTTAGAAAGGAGAAAAAAATGAGAAACGATAAATATATTAAAACTAGAATTGTTCATGACAGTAATCCTTACGGTCTTCCCAGACTCCTAGTAAGTATCGATATGGACGGTGTTATCGCGCATCCCGAAATCTATGGCAAAGAAGCTTGTAATGCTCTTAATGTTTTAAGAACTTTAAAAAATGATTTTTTTGATATAAAAACAGCCTATGCCTTAGCTGGTAATGATTCTGAATTATTAATGGTTCCTAACGAAGCTTATAAGATGATAAAAGAATGTTTTGGTAAAACTTTAGCTGACATTGCTAAATATCAAGGCCCCGATGAATTTTATAATAAGCTAATTGAAAAAGTTTATCTTTTAGTAGATTGTCTTTATAGTCCAATTCATCCTGATAAAAAAGAGTTAGCAAAAATTATCTGCCACGTAGTAGAACTTTTTCCTGACGGTCTTGAACTTAAAAATATAGTTGCTGAAACTGGTTTTTCTCTTAAAGAAGCCTTATTTATTAAAAATTTCTTAGCTAGAGATTAAAAAAAGGGTAAGTAGTGTAACCCATACATTACTTATCCTATTATTTTTAGATATTAATTGTTTTTATCCGTTGAACCAAAGCCACCAGTACGTGTACCTGTTGCTTTATCATCATTTGTAGTTAAATATTTTTGAAATATTACTTGACCAATAACATCACCTTTATGAATAACTAAATCATTTTCACCAAAATTCCAGAATTGGAAATAAAAGTGACCGTCATTAGTTTCATTGCCATAATAATCTGCATCAATAATACCAATGGAATTACTCATCATAAAGCCTTTTTTAGGTCCACTACTTCTATTTACCAACATAAAGAACTCATCAGATTCACAATATGCCTTAAGTCCTGTTGGAATAAGACTTGGTTTCGTTCCTGGTTTATATGGTGGTATTACCATATCACTAGCTGCTTCAACATCATAACCAGCTGAATTAGCTGTTTTTCTTACAGGTATATGAATATCTTTATCCTCATATCCTTTTGCAATTTCAAATCCTCTACCTTGCATTTTTAATTCTCACTTTCATATAATACGATTTTTTCTTCTTTTAAACTCTTTTTAACATCAATAACTCTTTGGTTGCTTGAGCCACACCATTTAAGACGAGGGTCATGTAAATCTTCCTTAAACTGACCGTCTACTAAAACATCTAAGTATTCTAGTGCCTCTTTATTTTCTATAGTCTCCCAAGTAAAGCCTGTCCAAAGCCAGATGTTTTTATTAGGATATTTTTCTTTAAAAGCCTTACATAATTTAATAGTAGCATCAACTGTGCCTTTATATAAAGGTTCTCCACCTAAAATAGATAAACCTTTAATATAGAGAGGACTTGCTACTTCTAAAACTTTATTAATAGTTGCATCATCAAACTCCGTACCCAAATCAAAGTCCCAAGTTTCACTATTGAAACAACCCTTGCAATGAAAGGGACAGCCCTGGAAAAAGATAGATACTCTTACCCCAGGACCATTAGATATATCCATTTTACGAATTTTATTATATCTTGCCATTTTTATGCATCCTTATTATCAATATGCGTTACACGTTCTTTGATTTCTTGTGTACGTCCTTTATTCCAGAAGTTAGTACCAATATAACCACAAGTACGACGAGCAACATTTAATTTATCATGATCACGATTACCGCAGTTTGGACAATACCATTCTAAGTTATCGTCAATTAAAATTTCACCAGTATAACCACATTCATGACAATAATCACTCTTTGTATTTAATTCAGCATACATAATATTGTTATAAATAAAGTCCATTACTTGTAAGACAATATCAAGGTTATTAGATAAGTTAGGAGTTTCAATATAACTAATTGCGCCTCCTGGGCTAAGTTTTTGGAATTCACTTTCAAGTTTCAATTTGGTGAAGGCATCAATTTCTTCAAATACTGGTACATGATAAGAGTTAGTAATATAGTTGCGGTCTGTAATACCTTTAATAACTCCAAATCTTTCCTTTAAGCATTTAGCAAATTTATAAGTTGTTGATTCGATTGGTGTTCCATATACTGAATAATCAATATCTTCGGCATTTTTCCATTCATTACATTTATCAACCATTTTTTGCATTACTGATAAGCCAAATTCTTTACCTTCAGCACCATCAGTATGACTCTTACCAGTCATATATTTAACGCACTCATATAAACCGGCATATCCTAGTGAAATAGTTGAATAACCATGATGTAATAAATCATGAATAGATTCACCCTTCTTAAGTCTTGCAAGAGCACCGTGTTGCCAAAGAATTGGTGCAACATCCGAAGTAACTTTTGAAAGTCTCTTATGTCTAATTTGTAAAGCTCTATGACACAATTCTAATCTTTCATCAAATAAACGCCAGAAAGTATCCATGTCTTTATCACTAGATAAAGCAACATCAACTAAGTTAATAGTAACAACACCTTGATTGAAACGACCATAATATTTAGGTTTGCCAGCCTCATCAACATAAGGAGTTAAGAACGAACGACATCCCATACATGGATAACAGTTGCCATTACCATTTTTATCAATCTTCGTTTCTTTCATAATCTTTTCTGAAATATAATCAGGAACCATACGTTTAGCCGTACACTCAGCAGCAAGCTTAGTTAAATAATAATACTTACTTGTTGAATGAATATTATCTTCCTCTAAAACATATAAAAGTTTAGGGAAAGCTGGAGTTATATAAACACCTTTTTCATTCTTCATACCTTGAATTCTTTGACGTAATACTTCTTCAATTAACATAGCTAGTTCTTCTTTGTATTCACTAGTTTCTCCTAAATACATACATACTGATAAGAATGGTGCTTGACCATTAGTAGTAGTCATCGAATTAATTTGATATTGGAATGTTTGAACTCCGTCGGTAATTTCTTTTCTTAAATCTTCATCAACAAACTTAGCAATTTGAGCTTTAGTAAGTTTGCGTTCTTTATATTTTTTCTCATAATACTCACGACTAGAACGAATAAATGGTGCTAAATGCGTAAGTGTTACTGTACAGCCACCATATTGACTCGAGTTAACAGCGGTAATAATCTGGGTTGCAATAGTCATTGCTGTTAAGAAACGATGTGGTTTTTCAATCATAACCCCATTAATGCTTGTACCATTTTGTAACATATCCTCTAAATTGATTAAATCACAATTATGTAGGGCATTTTGTGCAAAATAATCAGCATCATGGAAATGAATAATTCCTGCATCATGGGCTGCTACAATATCCTCAGGAAGTAAAAATCTTCTTGTAATATCAGTACTAGTAATACCTGCTAAATAATCTCTTTGAGTAGTTACTATCTTCGCATTCTTATTAGAATTTTCTGTATTCCAATATTCTGATTCCCCGTCAATTAATTCTTTAATAGCAAGGTCAGTGGTATTACTTCTTCTTACTAACTCTCTTGTATAACGATAAGTTATATATTTCTTAGCAAGGTCATACTTACCAATACTCATTAACTTCATTTCAATTATATCTTGAATATCCTCAACTAGAATTCTTTTCTTTCCTAGTCTTTCGATATATTTAATTATATTTTTAATTTGAGTGCCAGATGCTTGGTCTTCATCTTCCACTTCATTATTAGCTTTCATTATAGCTGCTTCTACTTTTTCTGGGCACCAATCTACCATGTGTCCGTCTCTTTTTATTACTTTCATACATCTAATATCCTTTCGTAACATACCCAATATAACATGATCATAAAAATTATTTTGTTGCACTTGCAACATTTTAAACTTTTTGCTATATTTTTAAATGTGAGGTGTAAACATGATATCACTATTCAAAGATATAACTCCTGATAATAAGGGCAAATTATTAAAACTTTTAGAAACGTCAAACTTTACATATCAAAAAGGTGTAAACATAGCTTATCTTTTTAAAGATAAAGAAAGTATTGGTCTAGTAATAAGTGGAAGTCTTGATATTATAAGAATAGATTATAATGGCACTCGTACTATTATTGAAACTATCTTTGAAGAAGAAATACTAGGTACTTCCTTAACTAGTTTACTTAGTAATGACTATGAAATTATTACTAGAGAAGATACTAAAATACTATGGTTAGATTACAATGTTATCTTAGGTATTAATGATATAAAATACAGTTATTATAACCAATTTATTAAAAATCTATTAATGATAGCCCTAGAAAAAAATACTTTAAAAAATGAGAGAATTGAAATTTTAACTCAAAAAACTATCCGTAATAAATTATTAGAATACTTTCGTATTGAAGCTTTAAAAAATCGTTCTAAAATTATATATCTTAAAAGTACTTGGCAAGACTTAGCTGATTATTTAGCTATTGATAGATGTGCTATGACAAGAGAACTTAAAAACTTAAAAGAAGAAGGTTTTATTAATACTAAAGGTCGGGTTATAACGCTTCTTTACTCATTTTAACTAGACCTTTCAGTATCATTTGTGATACTATGTTACTAAGAAGCGCTATTAATAATACTAATTTAAGAAGAAATCATGAATAAAGAAGCACAAAAAGAAAAATTATTAAAGCAAAGAGCATACTTAGAAAATTTAATCAGTTATAATCAAAAATTCTTTAATCCCAACGATATAACAGCCCTAGAGCTTATTAATTATTTACAACCATATCAACAAGCTTTCTTACGTTTAAAAAATGAAGAAGCCAAGAAAATAGATAGTACTATTGACGACGGTCATGCTCATTTTATAAGTCATGCCAACCTTTTTGAAACATCAAGGTTCGGAAACTTTCTTTACTTAGAAGTATGGCAGCACAATTTCTTTATGCATTTTAGCACCAACATAGAATGGAACATTGATGAATTTAAGAGAATTTACGGTCCTAAAGCTTACAGCCAATTAATGGCTTCTTGTGAGGAAATCAATAAATTTCTTATTCAAAATAGAATAGAATTTTCCTCTAGAGTCATTGGTCCAGCTAACCTACCTGTTGCAATAATTCCTGGCGATGATAATACCCTACTTGTTGAGAGTCTAAATGATACTACTTTCCACTTTGAAAACTATTTTAAACTAGTATCACCACAAAGAGAAGAACGTCTTCTAAAGGAAAACTTAAGTCTAGCTAACCAACTATTATCTACAATCAGTATCGAAGATAACAGGCTTTCAGAAAAAGTTTCTAGCGATATAAAAAGAACTCGCCAGATTACCCTAAAATAGTTATTCTATTATTTAGTCTTGCCTTAACTTTAAGAACTCATCTTAAAGTTTTTTCTTCATCTTCTTCATAAATCCATATATTTGTATCAATAGTTATTCTTATAAAAATAATAATTTAATATTTAAATTAATAAGCAAAAAATCTTTCCTTCATTTTTCTTACTTATCTAGAAATTTATTCTAAAATATGTTATTATATATACCCCCTTAAGTAAAATAAACTTAAGATAATAATAACAAGAAGGATATGATTAAATGGATAGAAAAACAGAATTAAAAGATATATTATTAAAACAAAGAGCTTTATTAGAAGCCTTAATTAAGCAAAACGAAAAATACTTTAACAAAGATGCAGTAAGTGGTTTAGAATTTTCTAAGTACTTAGAAAACATTCAAAAAGCTTATGACGACTTTTTATTTGAAAAGATAATAAGATTACATGCTATAATACCTGGTGAATTTGAATTTTTAAGTATTAATGAATTAATTGCTGATACTAAATTTAAAAGTGATTTTATGATAAAAATTCATAATAATCCTAGTATAGGTACTATGGTAATTGGTGATGAAGAAAAAAGAAAGGAATTTATTGAAGCCTATGGTTATGATGCTTATTATCAATTAGAGGTTATAATCCGAAGTATTTTAGAATACACCAAAAAGAACGGTCTTGTATTTCCTAGTAGAATAGTACATCCTAAAAATGGCGCTGTTTCTATTGGCTTAAGTGATGATTCATTCACTATTTTAGAAAGTATTGATAAGCTTAAAATTCGTTATACTAACACCTTAGGTCGTCTAGAATGGACTACAATTAATCCCGATTACAGTGAAGATATTATTTTTGTTGATGATGATGACTTACTAAATATGTACTTATCATCTATTCGTCTTGATGATAACGTCCTACCTTCAAAAATGGCAAATGACATTAAAGAGGCAAGACTAATTAGAGAAAAGAAACTTTAAGACTCGCTCTTAAAGTTTTTTGATGCTTAATTTTAATAACCATATATTTTCTATCTAAAACATATACTTATATAGGTGGTTCTTTTTGAAAAAAATAGATTATAAATTATTTTTCTTAAGTATTATTGCCGGTCTTTTAGGAATTATTATGATATATTCTGCTAGTAATATTTGGGCTGAATATAAGTTTAATGACCCTTTAAAATATGTAAAACATCAAGCTTTATTTTTTATAATAGGTATTCTTATTATGATAATTTTATCTAAATTTGATTATAAAAAATACTATAAGTATGCTAATAAAATTTTACTTATCTGTTTAGTTTTACTTATTCTTGTTCTTATCCCCGGTATTGGTAAGGTAAGAAATGGCGCTAGAAGTTGGTTTGGCATTGGCTCTTTTGGTATTCAACCCTCAGAATTTGCTAAAATTGGTTTAATAATTTTTGTTTCTAAATATTTAGCTAATAATGATTCTTCGGTAAAAGATGTTGTTAAAGGCATATTTCCTATTCTTGGTGTTATATTTTTATTCTTCGGTCTTATTATGTTAGAGCCTGACTTCGGTCAAGGTATGGTTATTGTTCTTACTTTAATCATGATTATTTTTATATCTGGTGCTAAAATTTCTTTCTTTGTTAAATGCGGTATTCTAGGTCTTTTTGGTATAGTTGGTCTTATTATAGTAGCACCCTATCGTCTAGCTAGAATCATTTCCTTTGTTAATCCCTGGGTTGACCCCTTAGGTAGTGGTTTTCAAATTATTCAAAGTTTATATGCCATTGGTCCCGGTGGCCTTTTAGGTCTTGGTTTTGGTTCATCTATTCAAAAACATTTCTATTTACCAGAACCGCAAACTGACTTTATCTTTTCTATTATTTCTGAAGAATTTGGTTTTTTAGGAGTTCTCGTTGTTACTAGTATTTTTATGCTTCTATTCTACTTTTCTATTAAAATCAGTATGCAAGCTAAAAATCTTTTTGCTAAATATTTAAGTTTCGGTCTTTCTTTTGGTATTTTAATTCAAGCTTTACTTAACCTCTGTGTAGTAGTTGGTTTAATTCCGGTTACTGGTGTAACTTTACCCTTCTTTAGTTATGGTGGCTCTAGTCTTTTAGTTTCCTTTGCCTCTATTGGTATTATTTTAAATATTAGTAAGAGTTAAAATAACCTTTACGTAGTAATCAGTATTATCCCTGTACCAATCGTTGCCTTTCCTTTTTTATTAATTGGTTATCAAACAAAACTCACTGCTAAAATCAATAATTATCACCATAATTTAAGTTATATTAATAGAATTTACGTAGTAGTTAGTACTGTCCCCGTAACGATTGTTACCCTTCCTTTTTCACTAATTGATTTTCAAACAAAACTAACTACTAAAATCAACAGTTATCTACATATTTTAGACATTATTAGTCCATTTTATGTAGATAACCCATCTTTTTTCATGAAAAAAGACGTCTTTTGGACATCTTAAACTTCATTTAACTCTTTTCTAGCTTCTTTGTAATTTGGATATCTAAGTGATACTTCATGCCAGAATTTATCACTATGATTAGCTTCTTTAAAATGACTAAGTTCATGAACAACAACATAATCAATTAACCTAACATCTTTTTTTAATAACTCACTATTTAGAGTAACTGTATTATTGCCTCTATTACAAACGCCCCAACGTGTTTTCATTTTTCTTACTCTTAAGCTATACTTAGGTAAATAATTAAAATAAGGATTATATTTTTCTAACTCCTGGGTAAATATTCTTACACATTCATTAGCATAAAACTTATTTAACATTTTTTCATCTTTAACAATAATGCAATCTTCTTCTATATAATACTTTTTTATATCTTTATTATAAATAATAGTATAAGGTTTCCCTAAATAATAAAAGATACTATTATTATCTAGTTCTTTTAATTTACGATTATACATTTTAATTAAAGATTTACTATTTTTACTTATAATATCTAATATTTCTTTTTCTGATACTCTTTTATTACAAGTAACTAATAGCTCTAAATTATCCGTAACTCGTATATAAAGGTTTTTATTTTGTTTATGTTCGATTATAACATCGATTTTTTTATCATCAAGTACAACTTGCATTTTATAGTCCATTAACTATTGTTTTATACTCTGTACCACGGTCTTCAAAGCACTTATATTGGTCCCAAGAAGCACAGGCTGGTGAAAGTAAAACGACATCACCTGGTAAGGCATTATTACTTGCATACATAGTAGCATCATGTAAATTTTTTACTACTTTAACAGCAATATTTAAATCACTTGCCCACTTTTCAATACGCTCTTTGGTCTGACCATAACAAACTACTAGTTTTACATTTTTCATATAATCATTTAATGGTTCAAAAGAATGTCCTCTATCTAAACCGCCCATAATTAAAATAGTTGGTTTATTAAAAGCTTTTAAAGCAATAGTAGTTGAAACCGTATTAGTAGCCTTAGAATCGTTATAATACTCTACATTATTTAAAGTTCTAACATATTCTAGACGATGTTCTACCCCACCAAACTCTTTTAATACTTTAGTAATAGCAGTATTATCGACATCATAATTTTTAACAGCTCCAATCGCACAACAAGCATTTTCATAATTATGCATTCCTTGTAATTTAATATCTTCTAACTTAATTATCTTTTCACCAAAATAAGTTATATAATCACTCTTAATACAAATATCGGTATCACTAGTACTACTAAAGTAAATCTTATGAGACTTTATATCTTTAGTCAATTCCATTTCATCTTCATTATTCAAATTAAGAATAGCAATATCTTTATCAGTATGATTATTAAATATTCTCTTCTTAGTATTCTTATAGTTTTCATAAGTATCTAAAAAATCAATATGAGTTGGTGTAAGGTTAGTTAAAACACTAACATTAGTCTTAAAATGATTCATATTACATAATTGTTGAATAGATATTTCTAAAAGTAAAATAGTATCACTATCTAAATCATTTAAAATACTACAAACAGGAATACCCATATTACCAGCCATAATTACTTTTTTACCAGCAGCTTTTAACATTTCATTAATTAAATTAGTCGTAGTAGTCTTACCATTAGAACCAGTTACCCCAATTACTTGTAATCCTTCTGGGAAAAAGTAAGAAGCTGCTTCTACTTCGTTAGTAACAGGAATATTTAGACTACCAGCTTTAACTATTAATGGATTAGTATATTTAATTCCTGGGTTTTTAATAACAACATCAAAAGTATTATCTAGTAATTCTTCCGGTTTATCCGTTATTACTACTTTAACACCAAGGCTTTCTAACTCCTCTACTTTACTACTATCTTGTTCCTTAGCATCACTAACGATAATTTCATTATTATATTTACTTAAGTATTTACTTACTTCGTAACCACTTCTGGCCATTCCTAAAACAAATATTTTACTATTTTTTAATTTAATCATAATTTTTCTCTCCTTTAGTTTTTGCTCTTTTTAAAATTTGGTTTAAATCTTCAACATAATGTTTATTTAATCGTTTAAATACTAAACAATCATCAGCACTACTATCTTTATCTAAGGTAAAATAATATTTATTAAATAACTCAATATAATTCTTCTTATTAGCATTCTTACTTATACGCAGAGCATAAGTAAAATACATACTATCTGGAAATACTACTTCAAAACGACTTTCAATATACCAAACCACTTTAACTAATTCTTCTATATTATCCTGATAATCAGTTAATATTTCCATACCATCATAAATACTTCTAAAAGCCACTCTAGCAATTATCGGTTTTTCTAAAAAGGTTTCCAAATTCATCACTTTTAAATATTTCCAATTTATAATAAGCGTTATCATCCTCACCTTGATAAAATATAACTTCATCTTTTCCATAATTCTTTTTGCCATAATTAGGATTTCTTTTTCTATATGTTAAGTAGCCTTCAGCAAGCTCACTTTCAACTTCATCAAAATCGTTAGCAAAACCACACTTAGAAAATAGTTTTTGAGAAGCTAAATTATCTGGAGCAATATGAGCAACAAAATATTCGGTATTATTTAAAGATTCGCCAAAAGAATCTATAATCATTTTTAATAACTTTGTACCATTGCCATTCTTTCTATAGCTGCTATTTAAGCCAATTTTTATATCAAGTCCCATAGGAGTTAACAAAAATTCTATCGCTCCTATAGTATATCTTGTATCTCTTTCTACTATTCTAAATATCTTAATATTTTTATTACCATAACTAAGTCCAAAATCGAATACTTTATAAAGTTCACTATCAAGTAAATAATTATTAAAGTTTTTCATTTCTATAAAGTCAACTTTATTAATGGCTCTTTTATTTTCTTCTGTTTCCATAAATTATTTTTGGCACTTAGGACAATAATAAGTGCTTCTCCCTCCCACTTTAATACGTATTATTTTTTCACCACAACTAGGACATGGTAGATTTTCTCGTTTATGAACACACAAGTAATCTTGATAGTGTCCGGTTACTCCTAAACTAGAAGTATAACTTCTAATCGTTGTGCCACCCATTTCCATGGCTTTTTTAATAATACGTGCACTACTATCAGCTATTTTTAAAGCTTCATCTATAGTAATGCTATTTGCGGGTCGGATTGGATTTATTCCGCTAGCAAACAATACTTCATCAGCATAAATATTTCCTAGTCCACTAATAATTGTTTGGTCAAGCAAAGCTGTTTTAATCGGTTCTTTCTTTAGTTTAAACTTAGAAACTAAGTATTCACCGGTAAGTTCACTACTACCTGGTTCTTTGCCTTGTTTTCTTATCTCTTCGGTATCATTTAAAGCATCCTTTGGAATAATCTTCATTCTACCAAATTTTCTCGTATCATGATATCTAAGGTCCGTATTATCAGCAAAATGTATAATAACATGTTCATGCTTAGCTTTTTCTTCACGTGTATTTTTAATAAAATACTTACCTTCCATGCGTAAATGGCTTAACATATAATAATTATCAAGTTCAAATATTAACCATTTACCTACTCTTTTTATATCTACAAATTCATTATTAATAAGACAATTTTTAAATTCTTCTATATCATTTTCAATCATCTTATTATAATAAATATCTACTCCTATTATTCTTTTATGTAAAATGCTTTTCTTTAAGACATTTCTTACTGTTTCTACTTCCGCTATTTCTGGCATACTACTTCTTCTTTCTTAGGGTTTATTGTATTATTTTCTTTTAATATTGTAAATATTTTTAGTATTATTTTTTTATAATACTTACTTTAATTTTATTATTACTTTTAAATTTAAATTCTAATTTTACTACTTAGTATCATACCAATTAGTACCTAAATCACTACTTACTTTAATTGGTACATCAAGCTTAATAGCATTTTCCATTTTATCTTTAACTATTGCTATTACTTGGTCTTTCTCTTCTTTTTTAACATCAAATATTAATTCATCATGAACTTGTAAAAGCATTTTACTTTGGATATTATTTTCTTTAAAAGTCTTATAAATTTCTACCATGGCTTTTTTCATAATATCAGCACATGTTCCTTGAATTGGGGTATTAAGAGCAATACGCTCTCCTTGTTGTCTTATCATATAATTCTTATTATTTAGTTCATCAATAGTACGTTTACGATTGAAAAGCGTTCTAACTTCTCCGCGTTCGTAAGCTTCTTTTACTATTTCATCCATATATCTTTTAACACCTGGATATAACTCATAATACTTTTCAATAAACTTTTTAGCTTCCTTAGCCGGTATTTCTAAGTTTTCTCCTAAACCAAAACCACTAATTCCATAAACAATACCGAAAATAACAGCTTTAGCCGTTTTACGCATTAATGGTGTTACTTCACTTTGGGGTATACCATGAATATCAGCAGCTACTTTAGTATGAATATCTTCATCATTTAAATAGGCATTAATTAATTCTTGAGACTTACTAATATGTGCTAGAAGTCTTAATTCAATTTGGGAATAATCACAGCTTAACAAATAATCATATTCTGGATAGAAAGCCTTCTTTATCTTCCTTCCTTCACTATCTTTAGCAGGAATATTTTGCATATTAGGTTCTACTGATGAAAGTCTACCAGTTCTGGTTAAATTCTGTTTATAAATAGTATGAATCTTACCGTCTTCTTTAATATAAGGAATAAGTCCTTCTAAATAAGTTGTATAAAGTTTATTTAAATTTCTAAATTCTAAAATATCACTAATTACCGGACTATAATTAACTAACTTCTTTAAAGTATCAACATCGGTCTTATAACCACCAGACTTATTTTTCTTAGCATATGGTAAATTTAATTTTTCAAAAAGAATTACTCCTAGTTGTTTAGGAGAAGCAATATTAAAGGTTTCACCACATTCAAAATAGATTCTTTCTTCAATATCTTTTATTTTCTTTTCTACTTCTAAAGACATACTCTTTAAAACATCTTTATCACATTTAATACCATTAAGTTCCATATTAGCTAAAACTTTAATTAAAGGCATTTCAATATTAGTAAATAGACTTTCCATATCTTCTAACTTAATTCTTTTTAAATAATCATCTCTAGTATCATAAATAAAACGAGCTTTAGTAACTATATCTTTAGAATTAAAACCATTCTTTAAAGAAGCATCATAAAATTCTATCTTATAATCTTTAGGTATCATTAAGTACGCAATATCTTCCTTAGTATTTTCTTCTAATAAGTAAGATGCAATCATCGTATCAAAGATAGTATTACTTAAAATATCTTCATTTTTTAAAAGACAAATATTCTTTTTTAAGTCATAAGTATACTTTATTTTATCTTTTAAGTAATCAAGAGTATCATTAATTAATAATTTAGGTACATAATAATTATTCTTTTTCGTTACTACACTCATTCCAATAATATTAGCATCATGATAATTTTCTTTATCACACTCTATATAGTAAGCATAAGTATCAGCATCTTCTATTTCTTTAGCATCTAAAATAGTTGTAAAATTTATTTCTTTTTGGCTACTTTTCGTACTTGTATTTTTTAATAATGAAAAGAATTCTAATTCACTAAATATATTTGCTAGTTCTTCTAACTTTGGCCCATTATATTTTATATTATCAAAATTAATATCAATAGGAACTTTTTTATAAATAGTTGCTATTTCTTTAGAAGTATAAGCAGACTCTTTATCATTTATTAACTTAGTTTTAACAGCGCCTTTTATATCATCAATATGATTATAAATATCATCTAAATCTTCATAAGTCTTTAAAAGATTAATCGCAGTCTTATCGCCTATTCCTTTTACCCCTGGAATATTATCTGATGAGTCTCCTGCTAAGGCTTTATAATCTATCATATGAATAGGAGTAAATCCCCAGTCTTCTTTAAAGTTCTTTGGATTATATCTTATATAATCTTTTGTTTTTAATAGTTTTACTTCGACTTCATCCGTAATTAATTGTAACAAATCTTTATCACTAGAGATAACTGTTGCATCATACTCTTTATTGTTGTTGCAGGCCTCCGCAAACGTGCCAATAATATCATCAGCTTCAAATGGTTCTAACTCATAATACTTAATTCCCATTGCATCTAAGATTTTTCTTGCAACCGGCATTTGCAATTTTAATTCTTCAGGAGTTTCGCTTCTTCCTGCTTTATAAGTTTCATATTTTTCTTTGCGAAAATTTTTACCTATATCAAAAGCCACCATGATATACTTTGGTTTTTCTTCATCAATTATTTTTTGCATCATATTAACAAAGCCATATAATGCATTGGTAGGAAATCCTTTAGAGTTTTTCATCATATTACCACTATAGGCGGTAGCATAATATGCTCTAAACATTAAATTATTACCATCAACTAAACATACTTTTTCCATTTTAAATTTACCTTTCCTCTACTTAACTAGTATAACACGCCCTTAAGCTTAATACACTTAAAAACTGGCCTTTTTCATTAATTTTTTATACTTAAAAAGAACTAGCTTTTAAAGTTTAAATAAAACTCTTCCTAGTTCTTAAAATTCATCATTTTTAAATATCGTAAAATATTTCTCGTTTTTTTAATATTTTAATAACAATAATAGCTCCTACCAAAAAGACTATTAAAAGAATAATAGGAACAAACTTACCAGTTTCTGGATTCTTTATTGGTTCTTTAGTATCTTCTTCTTTTTTTGTATCATCTTGGATTTTACTTATACTAATACTAGGTTCTTCGGTATCATTTACTGTTTGAAAATTATTATCGGTATATTTTACATTTTTTAAAGATATTTTAATATCCTCATTATCATCACTATTTTTAAGAATAGTAAGATTACAAACGCCAAGATTACCAGTAAGAGGACTAGAATTATAAACACCAATTTTATTACCAGTTAAACCGCCTTGCCAAATAGATGCACATTCACTTGCCTTAATAGTTGCACCTTCTAAAACTATATCAGCAGAAAAGCCATAAATATTCTCACTCGTATTAATCCCAACATCACAAGTCATTTCCTCATTTACCTTATAATGGTCACTCGCGCAAGTAACACTCGTTTTATAATTTTCCATTGCCGATACTTTAATAGCTAAAATACTAAGTAAAAAAGTAAATATTAAAAGACTCTTTTTCCTCATTTTTTCATCACCTCACTATATAATAAAGCAACATCGGATATATCATAAACTTTATCTCCGTTAGTATCACCTGCTAAAGTAACTAAATCATCAGTAGTTACATTCATAATATTAGTATATAACTTAGCAACATCCGATATATCAATTACTCCGTCACCATTAACATCACCAATAAAACAAGCTGTATATTTTTCTAACAAATTATCGCCTTCATAAATTTCAACTTGATAACCAGTACCAATATAGGCATCTATGCTAATTTCTTCTTGTTTTTGATTATAAACTTTTATTGTTTTATCAGTAAAATTCTTAAGGAGATTAACTGGTGTTAATGCCTGACTAAAGATAATTTTCTTATTTTCGCTATCAATAGTAACCACTTCTTCAATATCTTCTTTTGACCTTTCATAAATAGCATACAAAGTAATGGTCTCTTCTGGTATACTAATTAAATTAATAACTTCCTGGTTATCGCTATAACTATCCCCGCTACCATCAGCCTTAGTATTCCACTTTAAAAACTTATAGCCTTCCTTTTTAAACTGATTAGGACTTAATTTCGTTTTAGTATTTAAAGTTAGAGTCTCTATATCCATTGTTCCCGTACCACCGTTAGCATCATATTTTATATAATATTTATCACTAATAGCTTCTACTTTTATTGTAACTTTTTCTGTATAAATATCATCATAATTTATAAATTCTAAGGTAGCTTCTCCTACTTTTAATCCACTTATAATATTAGTACTATCATCATAAGTTATATAATTATTATCATTATTTAAAATAGTTACTTTACTATTATTAATTCTTTCTTTTGGTTCTAAATAATCTTTTAAATCTACTCTTTTGCCTTCTTTTATAGTAATTTCTTTAACTAAATTAGTAAGGGGATAAGTTGCATTACTTAAAATAGGAATATGATTACTATAAATAGTATAATATGTATTAAATAACGGTAAGTTAGTATAAGTCGCTTCTTTACCATAATCTTCTATATTTAAAGGATTATTATTTTTATTTATATTAAGTCCTGTATTAGAGTTAGTAAAACTTCCACTAGTATCAAAATTATTAGTTAAAACAACTAAAACATTACTTGTAATACTACTACATAAAATGCCACAGCTATTACCAGTTCCTTTAATTTTGCCATTATTAATGGAAGCACTTATCGCTAAAGGTGTTTCTTGTGTTAATAAATTACCAATCAAACCACCAGCATTACTTCCTGTTACGCTTCCTAAGTTTTCTAAGGCTTCTAAACTTAAATTATTATTATTCTTAGAATTAATTACTTCGCCTAAAATACCACCAGCATCAGTAGATGCATTAATACTTGCAGCATTAAAAAGAGAATTTATCTCGACATTACCATAATCACTGCTATAACTTAAAACACCAAAGATACCACCAGCAGTTTTCGAAGTACTAGTAACTGTCCCAGAGTTAACAGCAATCGAACTTATTGTAACATTCTTATCCTTATTACCTAAATCAATCGTCCCAGCAACCACGCCAACGTTTTTCTTCCCCGTTATATTTACGTTATCAAACTTAATATTATTTATTAATCCATAATCAAGAACCACTTGGTCTTTACTAACTATTCCCGTATAATAAGAAATATCACTAAATAAGCCAACATCATCTAAAGTACTATTAATATAAAGTCCTTTAATAGTATGGTCTAAACCATTAAAATTACCGGTAAAATTACTAATTGGTTCAAAACCTTTCCCACTATTATAAAATTTACCATTTTTATCTTGGGTATCATAAGTTAAATCTAAATCTCTCTCTAAAACAAAACTACTACTAGGTCTTAGTCTTACCATATCTAACTGAGTATTATTAGTAATCTTATAGGGATTAGCACTTGTACCTTCACCACCTATATATAAAACATTATCTTTTATATTTACCTTAGAGCTACTAAGAACAGTATTATCATCTAAAACTTCTAAAATATAATTACCTGGTGTAACTGCACTATCAATATGAATCATTGAATATAAATTATTAGCAAAGATAGCATTTTCTTCACTAGTAATATTAGTTGTAACTACCTTACCATTAGTATCTTTTAATCTGTAAGACACATTAGCACTATTATCTACATTACGTAGTCTAGAAGTTATACGGACAGCATAATTATTTTCATTAGTAAAATACGCCTCATATGTTGCATCAAGAGTTGTAGCAATCTCAGTTTTATCAATATTATTAGTATAAACGTGAACAGCCTTAGTATATGTTTGTTCACCTAAAAATTTATCTTTACTTAACTTTATTGTAAAATTATTTTGAATTTTTATATCTTTATCACTTAAATCTAGTTCATAAAAGCCAGGATAAGTAGATTTTATTTGACCTAAAGAAGTTGTATTAGAATCAGTTATTAAATTAACATTATAAGTAGTATTAGCATCCGGCAGTTCTATTTTAAGTTTAGTTATTTGTTCTAAAGTATTAGTTGGTTTAGTTATTTCTGTTCCGGTAGTATCAGTATAAAAGTTATCCCAATCTCTTTTCGATAAAGAGTTAATTGTATATATATTAATTTTGGAATCATAAGTAAAATAGACGTAATTATGGCTACTACCCCAAGAATTTTTTACTATCCAAACCCCTTTACCACTTACTAAATTAGTACTTGAACAATTGGTTATATCTTCGCTATAATGTTTTTTATCATCACTAGTACAAACTTTATATTCTAAATCATCATCCCAACCAATTATATGCATAGCATGACTGCCACCGGAACAATAACCATTATTATAAACAATCTCACTTTGTCCCATAAAAAATGAACAATCAGAATCAGGGCCAATTCCGCTTAAGTAAGCCCCACCTTTTACAATAGCGCTTTTAACTGATGTAATATAACTATTTATATCATTTTGACTAGCACTAGCAAAATCCAGCCTTGGATAATGGTAAGTAGAATCAACTTGATAATCAGATGTTTTAAAATTATAAACATCACTAGCAAGAATCGGAGTAAGATTTTCAATCTCGGTTTTATGTTCATCCGTCCAGGATTGAGAAGCCATTCCTAAACTATCTAAAACTATTTCCTCTGGATTACTAAACCAAGCCCCAGCATTTAACTTTCTTTCATTACGGGTCCCTTTTCGTTTATATAATTGTTCTGCATTTAAAAGACCATTTGAGGCGGTAGCATAATCTAGTTGATGTTCATCAAAGTCATATAAATCACCCGTGCTTATTAAAAACATACTCTCTAAATAAGAATTAATAGCATAAGCCCAACATAAACCTTCCGAACCTTGATTCTTTACTGATGTTACATAGTTATTACCATTAACATCTCTTAAATCATAACTACTCGGATAATTTTCTAAAGAAGTTTCTTTAGGAGCAACATAATCAACAACCGTTGCACTAGGTATTACTTCATAATCATCCTTACTATCACTATCTAAATAACTTATAAAATCATCATTTAAATAAGGCTCATTAGTCTTTTTATTTTTCTCTGTTAATAAAATATCCCCTGTTTCTTCATAATAATTTTTAATATACTCTTTAACATTACTTGAAAGATAAGAATAAGATTTTGTTTCTAAAAGATAATTAATATCATTTAATTTCTGTTCTCTTTTAATAATTCCAAAGCCAAACCCTATAAATACTAAACAAATTAAAAAAGAACCTATATTTTTTTTCATATCACACTACACCTACTATACCCAGTATAGCAGACTTGGTAAAAAAAAGGAACTAGTTTTCTACCTTGATTAAACCTTTTTCTAATTCTTCAAGGGCTCTACCTAGTTCTTTTTTACTCTTGTATTCATTTTCATTCATTTGAAAATGTTTGTTTTCCATCATTTGCTTACTACGACGTGAAGCAATGTGTACTAATTTGTACTTTGAGTCAACAATGTTTAAAAGTTTATCAATAGATGGGTATAACATATTAATCACTCCTTACATAAAATATGATACTATCTTTTCAAGAATTTATCATAATTTTTCTAAAAAATTGACACTTTCTTGACACTTTTTCTTCACTAATTCCGATTTTGTGCTAAATGAGCCATTTGTTATTTCTGATTTTGTGCTAAATTGGCTATTTATTATTCTTGATTTTGTGCAAACGACAGTATTAATTTTAAAATTCAACATTTTAAAAAGTAGTCTAATTTCTTAAACTACTTCTGCATATACTTCATCTTTTTCTTCATCGTAAATAAGATGAATTTTAATATTTAACATGGAACTACCATCTCTTATATCTGTAACATCACCATTAGTACTCCCAATATAACCTTTATCTACTAAGTCTTTAATACTTACTATATAAGAATTATTTTCTTTTACTTCACTTTTAATAGTATTACCATACTTAGTGGCTTGATTAAGATAAAGTTCTAATGATTCGTCATATAAAGTATCCTTATTATTTTCAAAAGCATGACTAAGTTTAGGTACAGTAAATAAAGTAACAAGTCCTAAGGCTATAATTACTACTAATATATCAATAAAAGTATATCCATTTTTCTTACGCATTTTTGCCTCCACTACACTACTAATATACCACAATATCTTTTAAAAGCCAAAAATAGAATTTTTAGAAGATAGTTAAATTCTTATTATTTTGGAACTTATCCATAAAGTCACAGATAGTAATTGATGTTTTTTCTTGAATATTCATAGAGTTTTTATTACCATTTATAGCATTAATAAATGATAGTAATTGATTTCTTATTCCTTCTCCATTTAATTGATAAAAATATCTTTTATTATTATTCATATTTTCATATCTTATTTCAAAATAATCAGGTTTCCACCAAGGAGAAGGAACAATTAAATAACCATTAGTGCCGGTTACTATTAATTCACCTTCAGATTTAGCCCCTTCGGCCACTTTTAGCGTTGCAACAGCATTATCATATACTAAATCTAATCTAGTAAATAAGTCATTATTATCGGTAGTCATTTTTGTATAAAAGTGATATTTATTGAAATTACACCCTAAGATATCAAGAATTGGTATTAAGGCTTGTGCTCCTAAGTTATTAAAACTTTGGGCTTTTTTAGTTTTAATATAATTACTCATATTAGTTATACTAGCCTCTACAGATAAAACATTACCTATCTCGCCACCCTTAATTAATAATAACATACGAGAATAAGCCATGGCATAAGAAGTACGATTAGCATCCATTAAGACTAACTTTTTCTTTTTAGCAAGAGCAAATAATTCCTTGCATTTCTTTTTATTATTACAAATAGGTGATTCACATAATACGTGTTTCCCCGCATTTAAACTCCTCATTATCTCATCATAATGTTTATCTATTGGCGAATTAATGTAAACAGCATCAACTTTACTAAGAAGATCATCTAAATTATCCGTAGTAATCTCTAATTCTTTAACAGGTGATTTTTCTTTTAAGACATTCTTAGGAGCATTAGTACAAATACCTATAATTTTAATACCATTAACATAGTTATCTTCCAAACAATATTTATTTAGAAAATCAATATCATCACCCACAACTCCCATTTTTATTTCATGTTGTTCACATCGAATTTGAGTACTTGATATTCCTTCGGTTCTGGGTAGATATACGACATTACAATATTCTTTTAAATAATCAAACTTTCCTTCCCAGTCCGATCCTAAAACAAAAGTATCTATACCATATCTTTTGATATCATCAATTTTTTGACCAATATACTCTTCTACAATTATTTCATCGGCAAGTCCGGTACTACGAACATTATTTATACGTTCAGCCAGAGATTGACGAACATTTATTTTGCCTCTTTTCCGGTCAAAATCTTCCGAAGTAACCCCAACAATTAGGTAATCTCCCAAGGCTTTTGCTCTTTCTAGTAATCTAATATGACCATAATGTAGAAAATCATAAGTACCATATGTAATAACTTTTTTCATCAGAATATCCCCTGTTCATGCATTGTTTTAAGAGCCGCAAGCAATTTATCGTAATCATTCTTAGTTAAAGCCCCTATATGTCCTACTCTAAAGATTTTATCTTTCAAATCGCCTCCATTAGGGCAAACCCATATTTGATAATTATCTTTTAATACAGTAAATATTTCATAAGCATTATTTTTTAAAGGATGAAGAGCACTAACCGCGTTAGAACAATTATCCGGCACAATTTCTAAAGGTAAATCTTTAATAGATTCTCGAAAATAGGCAGCCAACTCTTTAGTATTTTGAATACTTTTTGAAACCCCACCGTTTTCATCTATTAAATGTAAGCGTTTATTTATTTGTCTTAATATTGAAACCGCAGGAGTAAATGGTGTTTGACCTCTTTGAGCGTTTTCCAAAGCACTTTTTAAATCTAAATACATCGACTTTGATTCATTATTATATACTCTTTTAACCGCTCTATCGGCTAAGACAATAATAGAAATTCCTGGAGGACAGGCTAAGGCTTTTTGAGAACCAGTTATCATAACATCAGCATTTAATTTTTCCATATCAAATTCATCCGCTAAAAAAGCACTGATACAATCAACTATTAATAGCATATTATTTCTTTTGCAAAAATCACTTAATAAATTTATATCATATAACTCACCAGTTGATGTTTCATGATAATTTACTAAAGCACAAGTAAAATTAGAATTTTCGTATTTTTCTATATCTTTTTTAGTAAAACCACAACCAGTATCTAACTTCAACTCTTCATAAGCAATGCCATGTAACTGACATAACTTAACAAAGCGGGTTCCAAAACTACCCCCATTAATTATTAAGGCTTTATCTTTAGTATTTAAAACATTCATAACAGTTGCTTCCATCGCCGCTGTTCCAGAACCGGTTAAGAAAACGGCTTTGGCATCACTTGGAGCCTGGGCTAATTTTTTTATTAAAGCCTCATTTTCTAACATTATTTTAGAAAATTCTGGGGTTCTAAAATAAGGAACTTGTTCTGAACCAATCTCTAATATTTCCTCACTAGATTGAACTGGTCCAACTGTAAAATTCAACATAAAAATCACTCACTTCTTGTTATTTTTCTATTTTAATCTCATCAGATTCTACTTCTTTATTTTTATTTTCATCTATGCCTAATTTATTTTGGACATTCTTTTTAATTTTACGAAAATAAATACCGATAAAGGCTCCTACGGCAATTACAATTCCCGCCACAGCTTGAATGGCGTAAGTCATAACCGATGGATCAATATATGCCAAAGCAGTCTCACTTAACATTATAATAACTAGTAATGTATATATGGATAAAATTCCAATTTTATTTATTTTTTTCATTTTCTTTTTTTCTCTTTTCTATATTTTCTTTTACTATATCTATTAAATAAAGGGCACCCTTTTCGGCCGAATTACCTAAATTATAGATACTATCATTTAATAAATCTTCAATTTTTTTCGAATATTCTTTTTCATTCTTAAATAAATAATCTATCGTCGCATTTATCTTCTTTAAATCATTAACTTCTAGACTTTTACCAATAATTTCTCGCGACCAAATATTTATTGGTTCTACCTTGATATCTTTATAATTAGGATTCATTATTTTCATTGGTGTATTAATAAATACTACCGGTTTTTTGGTCGTATAAGCATACTCATAACCAATACTTGACCAATCAGTAATTAACATATCAGCATTAAAAACAGTATCATTTTTAGAAAAATCAGTTTGAATTTCAATATTTTTATTATTCTTATATTTTTCTTTTAATCTATCAAATTTTTCAGCAAAATGTCTTACTTCTTGAGGATGGGGTCTAACAATAATTTTATATGTCTTATTAGTTTTTAAATTATCTATTAATTCTTCTAAACATAAATCACAAATGTTATCTTTTTGCCAAGAAGGTGCTATTAAAATGGATTTATTTTTATTTGCTTTTTTAGTATTTTTATCCTTTTTATAATCAGCAATCATATCATCTAATAAAGAATATCCCCAATTAAATACTTTATTTTCCAACCCAAATTTCTTATAAGTAGCCTCGGCTTCTAATCTTTGATATTTTCCGCAAGCAAAGAATATATCATAAGCATTTATTGATTTGTAACGCTGTGTTAAATTAATACTATCAATACCATGAGGAATAAATACATAAGTTATATCTTTTCTTATATAACTTCTTTTAAGATGATAAGAATCTAAATCAGGCATAGTCATAACTACTACATCAGCATCCATTTTCATCATTAAAGTAATAAGTTTCTTTTCTTCTATATAATAAGGTTTAAGATTAGGATTACTTTCAGCCATTTTAAATATATTATCATTATAATCACTAGTTATATAGTGAATCACTATATTTGTATGTTTAAGTAAATACTCAATAATTCCTTTAAAATATTTATAAAAGCCATTAGATTCTGAATAGAAAACTAAATGTTTATTAGCAATCTTAAAGAATCTTTTATAATCTTCTTTTTCTTTTTTTATTTGTTCTTTACTTCTTTTTTTAGTCTTATCGAGATTAGATAGTTCTTTTAATTCTTTAGTTGTTTTTTCTAATTCTTCATAGTTTACATATTTTTTAGGATTTATCCAAATGTTTAATAACCATTGTAAAACAACTGCAAATAAATTACTAAAAGTCCAATAAAGGGCAACACCAGCAGGAACAAAGAAACCAAGATACAATGATAATCCTACGGATAAAATAACCATTGACCATTGATTAAGTTTAGATTGTTCTTGTTGCAAAACGTTCATAAGATTTTGACATACGCACATAATAAGAGCACTTAAGGCTGCAATTACGGGTATCCAGATGGCAATACCACCTTTACTTTCAGCAATCCAGCTCATATCAAATCCTAAGAAGTTTAAGTTTAAATCTTGGGCTTGTTTAACCGTTTCCTGATAATTATTTTTATTAGTAAAATTAGGATATTTATCTAATTTATCAGCCTTTAAATCATTAAGAATTGTTAACTCTAGCGAAGAAGATTCCGGATTTACACTACTATCGTTTTGAATAAGATCATTTTTTAAAATAGTAACTTCTTCACTATTGATATTTAGTATATAAGTAAGAGGTTTATTAATAACTTCTACTAATCCCATTAATAAAACAATTTGAATAATAAGTGGTACTAATGAAATTAAGGCATTATATTTTTCTTTTTTATACAGTTTTGCTGTTTCATCAGCAATTTTATCATTATCACCAAAACAATCAATTTTTATTTTATTAATACTTGGTTGCATTTTAACCATTTTAATAGAATTCTTTTGGACCCAAATACTAATTGGTAATAATATTACTTTACTAAGAAATGTAAATATTATTATTGCTACTCCATAATTTTTACATAATGAGTAACAAAAAGACATTATTGTTCCTAAAACATTTGCTATCATGATTTCACCCTATTTATCTATTAAATTCCTTTCCTGTTTTAACTAAAGTATTTAAATCCCAAGCCTTACCGGTCTGAGTATATTCAACCATATGGTCTTCTTTATTAAACAAATAAAACAAATATCTTCTTTCTCTTTTATCTGTTATATCAGCAAATAACTCACCAGACTTTTTGCCGTTTAAAAGGTCAGCATAAGCATCATTTAAATCAGTATATGATATGGATTTATCAGATACTTTCATCTTTTTGTATTCTTCGTTTTTACCTTTAATGTAAAGGATGGGATTTTGCCGTCCTTCCGCACTTACTAAACTATAACCATGATCAGCCATAATAATAATGTTAGAATTATTATAAACATCATTGTCTTTTAATTTATTCAAATACTTTTCAATAATCTTTATACATCCTTCTAGTTTTTGATCATAGGTTCCCCCTTCATTACTAATATAATTTACATTTTCATCCAAATCAAAAGGAACATGACCACCTTCTATATGAATAAATTTAAATTGTTTTTCAAATTTTTTAACCAATTGTTTTTCTAAATAATTATTGTAATAGTTAATATCGTTTAAATCAAAGATATCGGTATCAGCAATCTTAGTTTTATTAAAATCCATACTCTCAATATGAGAATATTTTTTTAAATAAAACGGTAAATATTTAAATAAGGAATACTTAATTTCTTGATTAGCAAATAAACGAAAATTGTATTTATTGTTCATAGTTAAATTTTGTATTTTTGAAGCATTTTTACTATTATATATAATCTCAGTATCATAAATATTTACATCATATTTTTTTTCATATAAATTTTTTAATAATTCAGAATTATCTAAGGCCTTGCTATAATATTTAGCAAACTCTTCTTCATTATTGTTCCATATTCCTGATAAAATAAAGGGAATCGAATCTCTTGTAAAGGGATATGTAGACATTGTATCGGGATAATAAGTAAAATCCTTTAAAATTTTATTGTATTTTTTCTCCTGAATAATTTTATTAAACATTCTTGAATCAACTGCATCTAATAAAAATATAATAAAATTTTCATCAACCGAATAATTTTCTAAATTCCTAGTAGTTGCCGTTACATTAATATCTTTATTTAAATTAGACGAAGTCATAGTAGTTGTTAATAAGGAAACAAGCAACATTGCTCCGATGGCTAAACTAACATATTTTAAACTAGTAATAGTTTTATCTAACTTTATTTTCTTTATTAAAACACCAGTTACTAATGATACAGCACCTAAAACAGCAAAAGATATAATAGAGGCTTTAGTATAATTGCTCCAAATAATAGCACTCCCATCTAATGAAGGTAACATTCCGACAAGATAATTGCCTTCAATATAGGTTGTAATAAGTAAAACAAAACCTACAATTAAGGAATATTTAAAAATTTTATCTTTTCTTATCACTTTTTTAGTAACAAAATAAGTTAGCAAATAAATAATAACAACAACAAATAAACAAATAACAAATAAAACCCCTACTACCGGTAATAAAGTATTTATATCAAACCATAAATCATTAGGATTATTTAAAAACATAATAATTGGTTCATAAACAAACATCATAAAACTAATAATTAAACCAATAATAAAGGCTGGTAACATATCATTAACAAACTTCTTCATAATACACTTCCCACTCTTACGTACAACCTAAGTATAACACAGTAAATTATGTCCGTAAACAAAAATCACCATTACAAACCCATAGGAACTTTTAAATCTAAATACCAAAGTTTAATTTTTCATTAATTTAAACAACGTGCTCTAAACTTATATAAAATTTTTTTAAACTTTAAAAAAATCCTATACCCCTTTTTCAAGATAATATAGAATTTTAATTAATATTAGATCATTTTATCTACTACCATTACTGCCGCACCAGTCTTTCTGGCAGCCTCAATTCCAACTTCGGAATCCTCAAAGATAATCGTATCTTTAGGCAAAATATTAAACCTATTAATTGCTAAATTAAATCCTTCTGGATCTGGTTTTGTTTTTTTGACATCCTCAGCGGTTAAAATTAAATCAAAACAATCTTTAGTTTTAGTATACTCTAATATTTCTAAAGTGTTTTTTTTAGAAGCAGTTGTTACCAGTGCGGTTTTATAAGTACCATGAATTAAGTTTATAATATTAAATAAGTGATTATTTACAATTACTTTATCTAAATTTTTAGCATAGAATTGTTTTTTTAAATTATGAATATCTTCAACTTTCTTTTCATCGTAATTAACTAGTTTAGGAATAAATACAGTATAATGTCTACCATTGCAATAATTACAATAATAATCATAATCAAGCTCAACATTATATTTTTCTAAAGCCTCTTTATAAGCATAATAATTAACATCGTTAGTATTAAATAAAGTACCATCCATATCAAAAATTGCTAATTTCACTTTTCAAATCTCTCCTCTACATCTGCTAAAACCATAATTAAACCAGCATAGAAAATAATACAACGTTCCCCATTTTTCTCTATTTTATATGGCATTAAACGTAACCAATGAATAATTTCATGATAGAAGATGCTCTTTAATCCTTCTTCTTTAAATTTGTCTAATAAATATTTAGTATATTCATTATATAACTCATAATATCTTGATGATTTAGTAAATAGAAATTCAATTTTTTCATCATCATAAGATACTTGCTTAGTATTCATTAAAAATTCATAGCCACCATGAATAGATTGTAATAATTTACCATAATCTAGATAAGGAGAATCATGTAAATTACCCGTATTAGGATCAATTATATAATAATTCTTAGAATTTTTTTTATTATTTTTTACACAAATTATATTTTCTATTGTTAAATCACCATGAATATCTGCATAATAATCATTTTTAAATATTTCGTAAAGATGTTCATGAGTCAAATACTTTTTATAATATGCTAAATTATGATATTTTTTACCATTTATATAAACATAATCATTTTTTAATAATGGCTTTAAATACGTACTCTTTTCGATTTTTTCAATATTTTTATCAACTTTTGTGGAAATATATTTTTCAATTGTTTCCTTATCAGCCGGACGCCTATTTAAACTATGTAAATTTTTATCAATATCAATTAAGGCGGCTTTTAAAGTACTCCAAGCCTCTTTCATAGTTGAGGTATGAACGTAATTAAAGCAAGTTACCGCCTCTTTAACATAAGGCATATCATAACAACAAACATCATCTTTATAATACTCAAAATCAATTTTAGTTAAAGTTAACCTTTTTTCATGAGCGTGAATCCATTTTACTTGATCATATAATTTACTAGCATCTTTACCAAAAGAATATTTGCGATAAAATAAATTTCCGTCTTTATTACATAACATTGTTGTAGCATTACTACCAGCCGAATAATCTTCGATTATGGCAACATCATTATTTAGTTCAATATACTTTTTAAAATAAGCACTATTACCACCATTAAAATATTGTTCCAAAAAAGCAAGTCTATCAGCCATATTTATATGTGGTAATATTTCAATATAATGTTTTCTAGAATCTTTATTTTTCATTTTATAAGAAATAATATACATTATCAAGGATGGTATAATACAGTATAACCCCACAATAATAATGAAGTTTTGCGAATATTTTAATATCTCAAGCAATACTGATGAACATAAACCATTGGTAGAGAAAAACATATTAAACATTTCATAGAATTTCATATTTATATTAAATGTGGTTAAAGATTTAGCAAGCAAGAAGCAAGATAATATATTTAAAACCCACATTGCAATAGAATATAAGGTTAATTTTGCTTTATCTAATCGAGCAACAATATTTTCAAATGAAATAATAGAAAACCAGAAAAATTTTAAAATTTTAAGTTCTAGATTATTATTAAAAAGAGAAGCTATTTTATAAACTAAAAATTTCACTTGTTTTTTTAATAATGTTAATATGATAAATGCTCCCAAAAAAATAAACAAAAGTATAATATAAAATACAGCATCTTTAACATCATTTAAAGAAAATAACCAAAAAGCAACATATATTAAACTAGCAAATATAAAATCTAAAAATATTTCAACTACTATAGTTGCTAAAGAAAATGATGCCCCATTTTTCATTTGTTTACCATTTAAATAGCATCTAACTATATAACCTATTTTAAATGGAAAGATTACGTTTATTAGGTTTCCTATTGCTAATGCCTGCGTGAGATTAGTATAGGAAACTTTCTCATAAGGCTCAATAAACAAAGCCTGACGATAAACTTTTATTATATTAGCAATTACTATAACAATAATGGCAAGAATTAAATATATCATTTTAGCACCCTTTTAAACCCTTCTGAATCCTTAGCCTTTTCATATTCATCTGGAGTTCCAAATGGCAAATGCAAATCACAAGTAAAATTTTTAATTATCATATGATTTTTAGCCATAACATTATAAACACCACTAACAAAATATTCACTATAAGCACATTCTTTTAAATATTCTTCTGTACTTTTTTCAAAGATATTTTTGTTTCTAAAATAATAGGCTCCGCATATTGCTGATGTACTTATGGCTTGTTTTTCGACTGTTCTTGTAACATTACCAAATTCATTTAATTCTAAGAAAGAATACTTAGGATCATTTGAAGTAAATGTCAGTAAGGCGCCATCAACACCTGTAAAATCGCCAGCCTTACAATAGTTATAAAAATCATTGCAAAGAAATAAATGATCACAATCATTAAAGACAATTGGCATATCATCATTTATATTTTCAACACCTTTTAAGCAAGTTAAAACGGCACCGTTTAATAATTCCGGAATTACTACTATCTTCGCATCAGGAAAATATTTTTTTATAACCTTATCAATATTAAATTCTTCAATATGTTGCTTTAAAACTACAAAAGTAACATCACTAACAGGCATAAAATTAGTAATTGATATTGTTGACCAATATAAAAATGGATAACCATTAATTTCAATTAACGGTTTTGGCATTGTAAAACCATTTTTAAAAAATCTTGATCCAGCCCCACCCATAGGCATTATTAAATGTACTTTTTGCATTTTACTTCATCTCCTCTAAATCTTTTTTTACTTTTTTACTACCGTCCATCATTTTTTTACTTTGTTTTAGACGGGATACAAATCCGGTATTCCAAGACGATTTGCCTTTCTCCCGATTTTTTAAATAAATTGGTAAATGATAAACGTTATAATTTTTCTTTTGTGCTAAAGCATACACATAAATATCGATAGTAAAATCAAAAGGAAAATCTGGTAAATACTCTAAAAGATCTTTATTAAAAATTACGGGCATAGCCATTACATTTGCCATTTTCTTCTTAAATAAAATAGAATCATATACTCCCATACCGAAAGTAAAAATATATTCAATAATTTTTCTATTTTTTCTTTTTCCTTTAAGTAATAATTTCTCGTCTTTATGTTCTTCGATATAATCAAAGAAAGTTGTTAAATCTAAAGGATTATATTGCAAATCTGAATGAAGCCAGCCAACATAATCTCCAGTGGCTTGTTTTAGACCGGCAATAATGCCATAACCATAACCCTTATTTTTATCGACATAGACAGCCTTTAAATACTTATTATCAAACGGAATTTGTTTTTCAAATATTTCCCTACTATTATCTGTCGAACCATTTTCTACCAGAATAAACTCTGCTTTATATTTCTTTGGAAATTTATTAATTATATTAACTAAATCCATAAGATTTTCAGCCTCATTATAACAAGGCAAAATTATAGAATATTTCATTTTTTAACTTCCTTCTTAAAAACAATAATTTTTTGACTAAAATAATTTACAATCATAGCCGTTGCTGTTGCTATAACAAAAGATACTAACTTGTTATTTGTTAAAGTATATATAATAGTATTTATACTAGTATTAACAAATATATTTAATAATTGAGCCCCAATATATTTTATTATCATAGCCTTATTTATTTTTTCTCCATTTTCAAAAGTCCAATTCTTATTAAGAAAAAAAGAATAAATAGAGGCCATACCCATTGAAATCATTTTAGATAAAGATACAGAAAGCCAGTTACTAAGTAACATATATAAGCAAAAATCAATTAAAGTACTACTGGCTCCTGACAAGATAAATTTAAACTCACTTTTGTATCGTTGAACCACAATCGTTCACCTCACAATAAGAATCATTAACAGGAATAGTTACATACCAATCTAAAAAATCTGGACTAATATGAACATAAGCGTATTTATTACTCTTGTAGTCTACATAATCAGCAACACTAGCAAGTTCTTTAGCAGTTTCCAGTTCTGGATGATTAACTGCATGCCACAATGACACAAAGGCTATAAATAATATAGAATAATACAAATAATTTATAGAAGATTTATTTTCTTTATATAGCGATATAACCACAGCATAAAAAGCAATTAGTGCTGGTAAAGAATGATACCATACTTGATAACTGGTACTAATCATTTCCTGATAATAACCAATGAAATCTTCTCTTTTGAAATTAATCATAAAGTACAAGAAAAATATGGAACCTAAACAAAAGAAGACATATTTTATTTTATCTTGCTTTTCTGCATTATATATAACAATTAACCATAAAATTAAACCAACTACAGTTGCTAAATTAGCATTAGATAAACTTAAATAATTGTTAGTACCAAATATAAAGTTTATAGAACTAACAGTAAGTAAATATGAATAATAAAATAATGATTTTAATTGACTCAAACCTAACGATGGACTTGTTATTGTATCAACATCTGTAATAAATAAAATAGCATAAGACTGTAGGGCTAGCGCTAAAACTAAGATTATTATTTTGATTATTTCATCTTTTTGATAATTCTTAAGTAAATTTTGGAAGGGATGATGCCAATTTATTTTCTTTAAAATATAATAAAGTAAAGAGAAGGCTATTATAAGTCCGGAAGGACTACTTAATATACATACTACTAAGATTGGCAATATTTTATAAGATGGCAATTTATTATCTAGAATATTTAAACTAACTAAGAATAAAAGTATTCCACACCACCAGTGAATAGAAACCCCGTTATATAATAACCAAGCAAAATTAGATATTAATATTAAAGAAAGAAAAGAAATAATCATTCGAACTTTTCGAGACTTGATTATACCTTCAAACTCATTAGATACAAAGTAAGCACAAACAAATGAACTAAAGAGCATTGCTAAAATTTTTTGAGTATTAGCAAGAACATAAACACTATTAAAAATTTTAGCCAGCGTTACACTAATTAGGGCAAATAATCTGGATAACAGATTAAAATAACCACCATAAGTTTTAAATAAGGAACCCAATCCTAATTCTAAATATTGATTTAAGAATATTCTTCCATCTTCGGCAAATAAATAAGGGGCTTTAACAATTCCTTTATTTAAAAATAGCATGGTAGCAAAACTTACTAAAAACATTATAAACATTACAAAATAGTTATTTTGAAATAATTTTTTGATATTAAAATCATTTTTCTTTTTATTAGTTTTTCTCATTTTTAAACACCTATCTAATTAATACCTACTAATAATTTTAAAGACGTTTTTCTCAACATCACTACTATAAGAATCCATAAAAGAAAATTCATCCTTGACTTTTGTAGAAATGATTCCCGATTCAACCATAGCAACATAATTTCTACATAATAAATTTTTAGTGGGCTGATATTTTAAATATTTATTTATTATTTTTAGGTCATTAAAATAAATAGTAATAATATCATATATTTTATTTAAATTTTTCTTCTTTTTTTCATCTAAAGTTTCATCATTATAAACCGGACTAACTTTACCATTTTGCTCTTTAAAGTATTGTAATTGACCATAAGGAGCCGTTAAAAAATATTCTAAAATTAAAGAATAATGATAAATTTTTTGATATTCAGTATTATCATTTATATCAAAGCAAAAATGCAAATGATTCTCTTCAGAATATTTTTTAACGCTACTAGAATTAGTTAAGTAATAACCGTTTAAACCTTTATCTAACATTTTAGAAAGATTATATTGAATACTTCCAGAATACCCTAAATCAATTAAATTTAAATCAATTTTTTTATAGTTAGGTATTAATTCTTTAATATACTTTTTATAACAACTATTTTCATTTTTGATATTGTTTTTAATATTTTTAAGATTGTTTTTTACAACTTTAACAACTTTATCATAATCATCTGGTAATTTTATTGAAAAATCATCATTTTCATAGTTAAAATGAAAATTTTTCATTAAAAAGTTTTTTAAAGTGCCACTATAATCATTTTTTAACAAATTAAATATATCTTCATCATTTTTTATAGAAGCCGTATTAGTGGCCTTTCTGGATGCTAGAAAATAATAGTGATTTTTCTTTTCTATTTTATTAATAGCACAATATTTATCATATAATTTGGTAAAATAATACCCTTCTCTTGCTAAAAATAATAAATTATCTTGATTACTATCGATTACAAATTTTAAAAATTCTGTAAGCACTGGAGCATGGAACATATAAACAAAATCATCAAAGTCATCAATCATTAATGGACTAAATGGACTATTGAATAACTTTTTATTAAACAGTAAACCTAAATAATAAGAATCACTACAAGTTCTTGTATCAATAAATTCTTTTAAGGATGGATAAAGACTACATTTATGTAATAATTCCTTACTTGATAATATTTTTATAGTATCGATACCAAACTCTTTTGGATAAGTAACATCAGATAAATCATTATCGCCAAGATGAATTATTTTTTGATGAGGATATTTTTCTTTAAGAAAAGGCCAAACTGATTTATCATCTTTTCTCTTGCCAATATCATTTGAAACATATAATTGCTCATATAAACCTTTATAACCACAATTATCAAGAATTTCTGTTATTGTTTTTTTAGGAAGATACATATCGCTGACAATGATTACTCTCTTATTTAACTCATGCAATTTTTTTAACAAATCAAGCATATCATTTCGTGCTATTAACATTTCTTTTTCAATATTTATTTCGGCTTTTTTTAGGGTATTAGCAGCCGCTAAAGATATGTTGTTATCTTTAGCATACTGTTCATAAATCTCATCAAGATTAACATCGTGTTGATAGAAATTTCTCGCATTCCCTTCAGCTAATTTTCTTTTTTCTAAAAATTTTTCATCCGAGAAATATTCATTTAAAATTTTGAAAATATCATCCGGTTCATAAACGCATCTTGTTATTAAAGTATCAAATATATCAAAAGAAATAATATCATACTTTTTTAAGTTAAAGAGAATATTTTCCTTACTTATTACTTCTTTAACTTGTTGCTCTTTTTTGAAAATATTTTTAACTTTTTTTCGAAAATCAAGTGGTAATTTTCGGTAAAGATTTAACAAATAATTCTTCATAATGCCTCCTTACACTCTAAATATTTTATGAATAGCACTAGCATATTTTCTTTTAATAAATCTTTTTATACGCACTAAATTTCTAACTGTTTTTGATGAATTTTTAGGGGCGATAGGAACTTCTTTAATAGCATCCATAGCCTCAATTACTTCTTTAGTCGGCATAATTGGTTTGCGATTATAGATCATTTCCACATTACTATCAGCAATATTTTTTTCATCAATTGTATCATTAACAAATTTTAAAAATTCATTAAAACCTCTTTCAATAGGATATTTTTGCATAAACTTATAACCTGCATTGCTTAATTGTTTTTGGAGTTTTTCGTCATCCAAAATCTTTATAATAGCACTTGCCACTGCCTCGGGAGAGGTATCGGCAAGCAAAACGCCATCATCAGGAATATCATACAAATTGTTTTCACGATATAAATCTACAACTGGTAAGCCTGAGGCCATCATTTCAAAAGGAATTCTTGAAGGATTTGACGAACTCATACAAAGTCCAACTTTACATTTATTATATAGTTCGTTGCATTTTTCAATTGGCATAATATGTAAATTTTCCACTTCAACATCAAGTTTAATATCAGTATCTGAGCCATATAAATATATTTTAACATCTGGACGTAATTTTTTTACTAATATTAACGCTTTGATTCCAATATTACTACATCTTCTAGCCTTTTCCGGTTGAAAAATAAAACAAACGGCATTTTCCTTTTTGACATTGTCTAGTTTTTTATAAACACTAGTATCTGCACAAAAACTAAAATAATTCATTTCTTGATTAAATTCTGTATACAATTTATGGGCTAACCATTTACCAATACTAACACCGCTTAAGCCATACTTATAAGTATGTTCCATTTCTAAATAAAGACCGCCCATTGGTTCAAACCACGGTTCAAAATCTTGAATAAAATAGGCTTTTTTCTTAACATTATTATTCATATAATATAAATAATCAGGAGTTTTTATAGAATAAGTGGCAAAGGCTAAATCATACTCTTTTTGAAAAGAAATTCCCACATAAACATTGCATAGGCATTCCCCATAATAATTAATAATTCTTTGCTTCATTGATTCATTAGTATTTGCATAATCTTCTTCTACATAAATATCACATTCAAAACCTTGTCTTACTAAAAAGTTGGCATTCTGAATCATTGTTCTAATACCACCAGAACCCTTAATTGGCCAAGGAATTATCCAGGCTATTTTTTTTGCTATCATACTACTTACCTCGTTTCTAAATTCCGCACTAGTTTCCCCAATTATGCCACCATATCGAAATGATTGTTTATGAATTTGCTCACTGTTTAATTGAAATTTTTTTCTAATATCACTTTGAATAGTTAAAAGTTCTCTTATTTCAACTTCTCGTGATGCTACTGTACTTGTTGATTTAGAATGTTTACGAAAATAGTTTAAACTTTTATGACAATAGGCGACTTTTCCATTACTAAGCAAAGTATAATAAATGAACCAATCCCCACTTATTTTAAATTTTTTGGCTTCTTCGATAATTTCAACCTGATTTCCTTTTTTAAAAACTACTGCAGATACATTTGGTATTGTATTGCAAACAGCCAAAGCCTCTTTTATTTCTTCCTTACCATCATTAATATAACTATGAAGCCATTTAGTTTTACTTACAGCAAGCATCCAATCGCGGCAATCATCACTTATAATCCGATTATCCTCATCTATACGCATACTCTCAGCATAGGATAAAACTACATCCTCATCTTCAAAGCCCCGCATAATATTTTCTAAAAAATGACTATTACAACTATCATCAGCCTCAGCAATCCAAACATAATCACCAGTTGCTAAAGTGAAGGCTTTTTGCCATTGACTAAATACAGATCCACTATTTTTTTCGTTTTTTACAAATTTGATAGCTATTTCAGAATGTTTTTTTATTATTTCTTCTATTTTTGCTACTGAATTATCCGTTGATTTATCATCTAAAATTATTAATTCATAAATTGGATAAGTTTGGAAAAGAATTGAATCAACTCTTTCTTCAATGTATTTTTCATAATTATAATTTGGTATTATTACAGATACTTTTTTATATTGATCATTATATTCATGAAATTCACTATCATTTTTATATATAGTTACATGTCTATTATTTTTGAACTTTTTATATTTTTCGTATACACTATTTGGTGTTACTTTTAATAACATTTTTTTTACTTCATTTTTCATTTTATTTAATACCCCACACCTGTTCTAAAAAATTTAATCTATCTTGCATATTTTTTTGTTGCTCTGTACTTATATTATCATTATTTTCTAAGTAAGAATATATTTTTTTTATTTCTAGTAAATGTTTTTTTCTATTCATAGTAGAACTTATATTATTGCCATGTAAGCGATAGTAGTTTAAGGTTTTCTTGTTATAAGCAATCTTACCTCGTTTTAAAGCATTAAGATAAAAATACCAATCGCCGCATTGTTTAAAAGTTTTAGATATATTTAATATCTCCTCGTAATCGTCTTTTCTTATTATTGTTCCCGAAACATTTGGAATAGTGCAATTAAGATAAGCATAATTGGTTATTTCCTTTGGTCCATCATTAACATAATTTTTTTGCCAATGACCCGTTTTTAATAAATCTATCTGATCTATTAACGAATTTTTAACAATAGTCCCTTCACTATCTATAAAGCCCGTATCAGCATAACTAAGGACAATATTTTCATTTTTATTTATGGGTTTAATTGCTTCTTTTAGAAAGTCCTTTTTACAATAATCATCAGCCTCACAAATCCAAACATAATCGCCACTTGCTAATTTAAATCCTTTTTGCCACTGACTAAAAGCATTACCGCTATTTTTTTCATTAGGAACTACTTTAACATTAATATATTTATTGATATTAGAAACTATTTTATTAATAATTTCCAAAGAATTATCACTTGAACAGTCATCCAAAATAATAAGTTCATAAATTGGATAATCTTGGTTTAAAATACTATATACTCGTTCATATAAGAACCTAGCATAATTATAATTAGGAATAACAACCGATATCTTTATATTGGTTTTAGCATAACTATTTTGTTTTATCGCACATTTCTTAAGATCATCTAAAGAAATATCTGGAATTACGTTCTTTTGTTTTATATGTTTAACATCTCGTAATAAATGATATAAACTTATCCAAAGATTATCTAAAATAAACAGTCTCTTTACATTTAAATTTACTAAATTAGAATAATAAATTTTATTAATTTTTGATTCTTGATTTAAGAATTTTTGATATAGTTTATTATTTTTCACATCATATTCATTAATTAAACTAAAATATTTCTTTAAAACTTTGTATCTAGAAAAAAACTTCTTCTCTTTAGGAATTACATACAATAATAAAACTACTAGTTGATTATAAACAATAGCATCTTTTAAAGACTCATAATCTTTATTATCTTTAATTCTTTCTAAAGTTGTTTTAACTCCATAAAATATATCAAATCTTTTATCACTAAAGCCACTATTTTGAATAGAGCCACCTCTTTGAACATAATAATAATAAGTATTAGCATAACTAATTTTTTTAGCCTCTACTATAGTAGGAATAACAACGGCTATATCTTCATTTACTTTTTCTTCTGCAAATTTATACTTACTAATTAATTCTTTTTTAAATAACTTATTACAAGCACTAGCGGCCAGACCATTATTTACTACGTTATAAACATTAAATTTATCACTATTACAACATTTAGAAATTACTTCAGTATTAGTTTCCTCATCTACAATTTTCATATCACAAATAGCAATTTCAGCCTTATTATCTACAATGGCTTGCATTAATTTTTCATAATAATCCAAATCGACATAATCATCCGAATCAATATAACCAATATAATCGCCAGTAGCATTTTCTAATCCTATATTTCTTGAATAAGAAAGACCACTGTTTTTCTTATTATAAATTAGTTTTACTTTATCATTATTAGAGTACTTTTTTAAAACTTCTTTAGAATTATCTGTTGAACCATCTTCAACAACAATTATTTCTAAATTTTGATATGTTTGATTTAATAAAGAGTTTAAACATTTCTCAACATATTTTTCAGTATTATAAACTGCGACAATTACGGATATTTTTTTATTTTTCATTATTCTCCCCCATCTGCATGCTTTCCAATAACAAATGTAATGATTTTAACCTTGTTTTTTCTCTAAACAATTTACTTAATCTTTCCTTTTTATTACTTTTCTTTATACTAGAGCCTTCCTTATGAAACACCGTAAGTTTAGGGTCATATAAACTAACTAAATTATCCTTAAGAACTCTTTGATATAAAAATTCTTCTTCATGAAATAAGAATGTTTCATTATAAAACGGATATTTATATTTATCTATATAGTCTTTACTAAATACTATACAACAACCATGAAGTGGTGCATCAGTTAATACCTTACTACCATTTACTGGCACTACTGTTTTTTTTAAAAAATGTTTTATTTTAATCCCAGTCTGTAGTAACCAATAACTAATAGGATTATTATAAATACTAACTAGCTTTTCACATCTTTTTATCTCACTATTTAAAGAAGCAATATCTTTAATAACTGGAAAAGGATTAACAGACTCACCACTAGGTGATGTTATTAAAGGACCTAACATGGCAAATTTATACTTTTCATAATCTTTACTAATAATATTTAAAAAGTCTTTATCACCAATGTAAACATCATTATTCATAACAATATAAAACTTAGAATGATATTTTTTCTTAGCATACTCTATCCCCTTATTATTTGCTTTAGCAAACCCATAATTTTGGTCTAATTTTAAAATATCATTAGTAAATCTTTTTATTAACTTTTCTTCACTAGTAGATAACGTATTATTATCAACAATAATAATATGGGCATCTGTTAAATCTAATCTTTTTAAGTAAGTTAAGCATTCTATTGTTTCATCAATATTCTTATAATGTAAAATGACAAAGCTAAACATCTTATATTTCCTCAGCAAATCTTTTCTCTAATTTTTTAAACACTTTATAACAAATTATTAAAGCTACTACCCCAGCAAGAAGTAATATAGCTAAATTACCAAGCTGTGGAATTCTATGAACATAGAAAATATCACGATACGCATTAATTAAATGAGCCATTGGATTTAGTCTAAATAACCAAATCATCCATGAACCTTGAAACATTTCTGTTGAGTATAATACAGGTGTTGCATAGAAAAATAGATTTATTATAAAAGTCACCATGTATTCAACATCTTTAACATATACATTAAAGGCACTAAGTAAGAAAATAATAGCAAGTGATATTATATATTGAATTAAAGCAATAAATGGTAAGAAAATTAAATGCCAACTAATACCACAACCACCTATTAATACAAAAATAAGAATAATTACGCATGATATTAAAAAGTTAATTAACCCACTAGTTACTATCGATATAGGAAGTATCTCTCTTGGAAAATATACCTTTTTAATAAGATTAGCATTATTAGTAATACAAGTAGTCCCTTGACTAATTACCGTTGTAAACCAAGTCCATGGAATAATACCACATATTAAGAAAATAAGATAGTTTTCCGTCTGTACTTTCATAATATAAGGAAATACTATTGCATACACAAGCACTTGTAATAAAGGATTTATAAATGACCACAAGACTCCTAAGAATGATGCTTTATATTTACCTCTTATATCTTTTTTAACATTAGTTTTTAATAATTCTCGATATTGATATAATTCTTTAAATACACT